>DAHXOM010000008.1 GCA_027364825.1 bacterium
TCCTTTACCTTGGCCCCGGGAGGTCTCCATGCGGACAGTCTTTGTTGTATCTCGGCATCCGGGAGGTCCACCGAGACATCCCTTTTTTCTATATCGATGGTGATCCGATCTCCGTCCCTGATAACAGCAACAGGACCCCCGATCTGTGCCTCGGGCGATATATACCCGACATAGAGTGCACCTGTTGTCGCACCGGAGAACCTCGAGTCTGTGATGACCGCAACATCGTGCAGACCGAGAGACCCGAGGATCAGGACGGTCCTGAAGTTTTCTGCAAACCCGGGCCCGCCCCTTGGTCCCTGATACCGTAACACTATCACGTCGCCCGGTTGGATCTCCCCGTTCAGGATGGCGAATATCGCAAGCTGTTCCTCATCAAAACATTTTGCCCGGCCCACAAAGAGCCTGTTCTCCTTTTTAACAATGGTGTATCGTGCAAGTGCACCGTTCGGTGCAAGATTTCCGTGCATAACTACGATACCGCCGAAGGGAGAGATTGCCCGGTCGACGGGAAGAATAACGCGATCGTTACCGACCTTCGTCTTCTTCAGTCTGTCCCCGATGGTCTCCCCGGTTACCGTAGGCCTGTCAAGGTCGACGTCCTTCTCTATCCTCTTCAGCACCGCCATGGGACCGCCGGCATTGTGCAGGTCGATCATGGTAAAGGGCCCGCTCGGCCTCACCGGCACGAGGTAAGGGGTCTTATCCGATATGTCGGAAACGGTACGGAGATCAACATCCAGTGACAGGGTATAGGCGAGTGCGAGCAGGTGAAGCACGCCGTTCGTGCTTGCGGATGCCGCCATGATTAGCCTCAGTGCGTCCTTTATTGCGGATGCCGTTACGAAGTCCTTAAACCTCCTGCCCTGCTTTACGAGTTTGACAATGGCATAGCCGGTCTGTTTGGCAAGCCTTATTCTCTGCATAAGGTTGCCGCCGGATGTCGTCGATATGCCTGGCAGGGTAAGTCCCATGACCTCTGTTGCCATCTGCACGGTGTTTGCCGTTGTAAGCTCCGGACATGCACCGCATGATGTCACCCACTTGTCCTCCATGTTGTACATGGTTTTTTGAAACTCTTCTTCGCTCATCTTCCCGGAAAGGGTCCTGTTCACACCTTCAAGGATTACGTCGGTTGGAAACGTTGTCTGCCTGCCTTCAAACATGCCCGGTTCGGCAGGTCCGCCTGTATAAAAGATCGTAGGCAGGTTGAGCCGTGCACCCGCGAGCCACAACCCGGGCACCGATTTATCGCAGGTACCCATCATGACAAGCCCGTCTGCCCCGAGATTTTTTACCTGTATCTCAACGGAGTCTGCTATAGCATCCCTCTGCGGCAGGTCATACAGGAGCAATGTCGGATCAAGGGATCCGTCCTTGCAATAGCCGCCGCAGGGTCCTATGGTATTAAACTCCACGGGTGTACCGCCCGCAAGATAAACTCCTGATTTGACTGCGTCTGCAAGCGCCTTGAGGTTTATATGGCCGATACCCGCATCCTGCATGGAATTGGCTATAACGATGAGCGGTCTTTCCAATTCTTCATCCGTAAACCCGCTCGCCTTGTAGAAAAAGCGGTGCGTTTTTACCTGTGAAAACAACTCCAGTGATTTCAAGATCTGTTCTTTTGTAAGCTTATCCATAAAACCTTCCTTTCTTACACTTTGCCGCCCCGGGGGTTAAAATCCTTTTAACCCATGAAGGCCAAAAGGAATATTTATCCCGCCCCGATCGAAACGGGAAAGAACCCATAGAAAGGTATACCTTTTTGTCGTAAAAAGTTCAATACGTGCGGTGGGAACCTCAAAACAATTTCACTTCTTTATACTGGTCATGTATGCTATCAGATGTATATGAAGATATTCATAAAATACATGGCGGTTACTTTAATTCTGACAAACATGGCCATCAATGCACATGCAGACGCAGCCTCCGACAACGCTGCTTCGGAGAGGATCCAGTACATTCAGCAGGAACTCGATTCCGGAACAGGCGCTGCAAGGCTCTGGTGGGATGGCTGGGTCGCGTTTTATTCGGGTGCAACCATAGTACCTTTGACCGTAGCTCTGACCACGGACAGCAAGATACTTCAGATAACAGGCGGGGTATCTACGGCAGAGTCGCTCATAGGCCTTTCGGGAATGCTTATATTCCCCTACCGCGCAAGGAATGCCGCAGAAGAACTCAGGAGCATGCCCGAGAATACGCCTGAAGAAAGGGCTCAAAAGCTTGCAACAGCGGAATCGCTTCTCAAAAAATCATCCGATGCCGAGATAGCGGGGAAATCATGGGTACAGCACTTCCTCGGGGTTCTGGTGAACGCTGCGGGTGCAGGGGTAGCATGGGGGGTTTACGGCAACAGGATAAAGCAGGCCGGCGGCACACCGTGGCAGCAGGCACTCGAACTATTCGTTATCGGTACTGCGGTCAGCGAACTGCAGATATGGACCGAACCTACAAAAGCAATATCCAGTGAGAAAGATTACCGGAACAGGTACCATGTACCTGTCGACTCGGAACTGTTGATCCTGCCTTCGGAGAACGGACTGAGTTTGGCGGCTGTCGTACGCTTCTGAGAAAAATAACTTCAATTGCTGAATCCGGAAAATGCATTTCCGGGGTTAATTAGAACAATCGCGTTCATCTTTCGTGCAAAAGTTTTTTAGCGGCATCGGGAAAGAAGTATGCAAAAAAAGCCTGTGCCCCAAGGTAAGAGCCTTTGATAGTCCATGTGCTCCCGTTCACAACAAGTGCCGCCACGGCAATCCGGGGGTTTTTTGCAGGAGCAACACCGATAAACCACTCATAATCCCCATCGGGATCGTCCCCGTGTATGGAACCTGTCTTGCCCGCCACGCTGATATCCGCCAGAATATACTTTCCCCTCCTGTTGAAGAAAGCCCTTCTTGAAGTGCCCTTTGTTATGGTAAGCCTCATCATCTCTATGAGTTCTTTTGCCGTTCCGGGACTTATGACCTGCTTCGTTCCCTGTGCAGAGCTGCCAAAGCCTTCGTACGGCACACACATTCTTCCGTTATTGCCTATTGCCTGTGCGATTAATGCCGCATGAAACGGACTCAACGTTGTATCGGGATTTAACCCTGCCCCTGTCTGGGCGATGTCCACGGTATTGTCATCCATGCTTGCCCTGCTCTGCTGCAGAAAGGACGGGCCGAGGGACTTGTTGAAATAAAACCTCTCGAGATATGTCTGGAAATTATTGTTGCCGATCTTATAAAGGGCGAGCTTGCCGAAAACCGGGTTGTTTGATTTTGCGAGTGCCATCGAGAATGTTATTTTGTGCCTTCCGTCGTCGTAACCGTTCGTCAATGCCCGTATACTTTGTGATGCGTTACGCGAGTCATAGTAAAAAAGCGCATATGGGGAAATATGCTGGAGTTCGATTGCAGCGGATGCCGTAACAAGCTTTATCAATGAGGCGGCCGGGTATGCCTTAAACGCGGAGAATCCATCTCCCTTGCTCACAACGGCAACAGGCGCACACGTTTTAACATCAATTACAACAACCGCCCCATACCTTACCCTGTATATATCCATAACGTGCCTTATCCATCGGGTCACATTGTTGTCCGGCAGATTCACTGTCCCGGCACTGCTTATCTCCGAAGGTGTCTGTTGCGGCCTTAAAGGCATCGATACGGAAGGGGATATCCCGGCTGCGGTTTTATTTTGCGGTATCGGCCCCTGCTGTCTCGCATGGGGATAGTTCTTTATCAGGATATAAGAGATTATGCCAACCACAATGATGATGGAGAAAAACATGTACGGAATGAAGCTGCGCCTGCCATCTCTCCTCAGGGACTTTAAATGATTTTTCTGATACGAACGCCAGTTCATTATGCTTTTAGGTGCGGCAGCAAAGCTTTGTTGGAGGTGATCAGATAGGCAAGCGTCCGTGCATGATCGTTATAGCGCTTTATCACACTCTCAAGCATGGACGGGCTGTCCTTGAGCAGATTGAGAAGCAGTTTGGTGTCGATAATGGCACTGCGCTGTTTTTTTGTCATACCGAAATAGCTGGAAAGATTTGTGATCTCATTTGGGGTATGGTGCAGGAACAACGCCGTCAGCATGAGGGATCTTTTGTTCTCGTGATCCAGCCCCTGCTCTTTCTCTATTCTGGAGAATATACCCTTGATTTCCTCGAGTGCTTTCGGGTCAGATATAACATTATGCATAACACCGAGATCGTATGCTCTCTTGATAATGGGGAAGGGATGTTTCTCCGCAAGATAGAGGTTGATCTCTTTTATGCTCCGCTGTCCGCTTATGGTCTTTAATGCATTGCCGGAAAGGGCGGTTTTCATATGCTTGAGCGTTTGCTCTTCTATGGTAAAACCAAACCTCGTTTCAAACCTTATTGACCTGTATATGCGGGTTGGATCGTCAATGAAGCTTTTCACGTGTAAGAACCGTATAACGGACGATTGAAGGTCTGCGTATCCCTTGAAAGGATCTACGATTTCTTCTTCACCGCCTGTATGGAGCCTGACCGCCATGGCATTGATTGTAAAATCCCTTCTCGACAGATCCGTAACGATATCCGGGGCAGGCTGGACGCGCGGGAGTGCACCGGGACGGTCGTAGGTCTCGGTCCTCATGGTCGCAACGTCAATGTGCAGGTTGTCCGACAGGAGGATGGAAGCGGTCAGTCTTTCTTTATGCATGGTTAATACACCGCCTATTTTATTGACAAGGAGCGTTGCGAATTCAATTCCATTATCTTTTACCGCTATGTCGATGTCGATATTATCCTTGTTGAGCAGCAAATCCCGGAGAGGACCGCCGACGAGATAAACTTCCGTGTTAAGCTCTCTTGCTGTTTTTTCTATCGTTGCAATTCGCTCCTGCACTTCATCGCGCAGTTTCCTGATACTATTTCCTAAATGAATCTTCATCATAAAATATGCCGAAGCAGGGACTCGAACCCTGACAGCCTTTCAGCCACCAGACTCTGAATCTGGCGCGTCTACCAATTCCGCCACTCCGGCTTTTTTATAGAGTCTATACGGGTGTATAGTTTTGTCAAGGTTAAGAAGGGCTTGCGTATGAGTGCTCAACTCTCGTCTTATGAAGTTAAAATCGGTTAATGGAGCAGGGACTGGATGGACTGCATCGCAAGGTTCATGATATCGGACGGCAAAATACCAAGCTGTATAACACCCCATAATGCTATGATAACGCCGGCTGATATGCCTGCAGGGACCGGCATATTTGCCTTTTCCTCAGGTTCTTCAAAATACATGGCATAAACGATACGGAGATAATAATAAAGGGAGATAACACTCGTCAGAATACCGAAGATCGCAAGTCCTGTATAGCCGCTTTTTATTGCAGAACTGAACACATAAAATTTTGCCATAAATCCTGCTGTCGGAGGTATACCTGCAAGAGACAGCATGAATACGGCCATGATAATGCTTAACACCGGATGTGTCTTTGAAAGACCGCTGAAATCGGACAGTTCAGTCCCTGTCCCGTCGTTTTTCTCGAGATAGGTAATTATGGCGAATGAACCGGTAATGGTAAAGGTGTATGAGATCAGATAGAATACAGCCGAAGACATACCGTACGCATTTCCCGACACCAGGCCTACTACGACATACCCTGCATGCGCTATGCTCGAATAAGCAAGCATACGTTTTACATTCTTCTGCATTACCGCAATAATGTTGCCGGTAAACATGGTAACGGCGCTCAGCCACCACATTGCTTCTGCCACCGGCACATGGTAAGAGCTCATGACAACGATCACCACTTTTATAATTGCTGCAAAACTCGCCGCTTTCACTGCTGCAGCCATAAACCCGGTAATGGGTGCAGGTGCTCCCTGATATGCATCCGGCGTCCACGCATGGAACGGAACAAGTGCGACCTTGAATGAAAATCCAATAAGTATCAATGCAACTCCTGCCATCATAACCATGTTGCCGGTAGGGTTCTGCGAGGTTGATAGGATCTTCGCTATTGTATAAAGGTTTGTTGTCCCCAGCACGCTGTACAGAAGGGCTATCCCGTATAACAGAAAAGCCGTTGCGAATGCGCCGAGGACAAGATATTTCATCGCCCCTTCGAGGCTTACCTGCCTGTCTCTCGTGAATCCCACCAGCGGGTATATAGAAAAGCTCATCAGCTCGAGTCCGAGTACAATAACGATAAGGTTGGTCGCGGAAACGAGAAACATCATACCGAGCAGGGAACTCAGCAGCAGCAGATAAAAATGACCTGCATCTGATTCCACGTCATCTACATATTTCAAAGAGATGAGTACGGTTATGAACCCTGCTATCATAACGGTAATAAAGAACAAGAGCGAGAATTCATCCATGGAAATCATTTGAGAGAACGAAATAATTTTATCGCCCCACAGGTATATGGATGAACCTATGCCAGCGCCGATGCCGAGTAATGCTATCATCCCTACAGGCCACTTCCTTGTTGAGGTAAAGGCATCTGCCATTGCACTGATAAAAAGCGTTGCAGCAATTATTATCTGCGGAAGGATTGCCGTATAATTTACATCAACGTACATATTATTTTAACCTCTCTGGCATTTGTGGCACGGTGCTCTGTTGATCGTGAATCGGTGCTGCCTGCGGTTTGACATACTGGATGTATGATTCACTCGCATTATGAATAATATTGAGGAATGGCTTTGGATAAACGCCAATCCAGACGATCATTATCAATATCGGTATCATAACGATAATTTCCCTTGCACTCAGATCTTTCAGATCCTCATTTGCCTTATTCGTTATCTTGCCCCAGAATACTTTCTGATATGTCCTCAGCATGTACACGGCACCGAGGATAACGCCGGTGCCTGCAAAGACGGCATATATCGGTCTTGCAAAAAATGAACCTATCAATATGAGAAACTCTCCTATAAACCCGTTGAGACCCGGCAGGCCTATGGAAGAAAGCGTTGCTATCATAAATATTGTTGCAAATACAGGCATGGTCTTTGCAATACCGCCAAACTCCGAGAGCTCCCTTGTATGTCTTCGCTCGTATAACATACCGACCAGCATAAAGAGTGCACCGGTCGAAAGGCCGTGGTTGATCATCTGCAGGACCGCACCGTCAACACTCTCAATATTGAGAGCCATGAGTCCGAGTATAACAAGACCGAGATGGCTGACGGACGAATAAGCAACCAGTTTTTTAATGTCCGGCTGCATCATTGCTACAAGAGCACCATAAATAATTCCTATGATCGCAAGCACTGCAAGGTACGGAAGAAATGCATTTGCAGCAATAGGAAACAACGGCATGGCCAATCTCATGTATCCGTAGGTACCCATCTTCAGTAAAACGCCTGCAAGGATAACACTTCCGCCGGTCGGCGCTTCAACGTGGGCGTCAGGCAGCCATGTATGAAACGGGAAGATTGGGACCTTAATGGCAAATGACAGGGCAAATGCCGCAAATAGCCATATCTGCGTGCTCAGCGGCAATGAAAGGTTATAAAGTTTCAAGAGATCAAAGGTGTAGGTGCCTGTCTGGGCACCGTAGGCAAAGTAAAGATAAATGATTGCCACCAGCATCAGCAGGCTGCCGAACATCGTGTATATAAAGAATTTTACGGCAGCGTATATCCTGCGCGGACCTCCCCATACGCCTATGATGATGTACATCGGTATCAGCATTGCTTCCCAGAATACATAGAAAAGAATAAGGTCGAGGGACGCAAAAACACCAATCATACCGGTTTCGAGTACCAGGAACCATAGATAATATTCCTTTTCACGCTTCTTTATGTATGTCCACGAGCCAAGCAAAACAAGCGGGGTAAGGAATGTCGTTAAAAGTATAAGGAGCAGGCTTAACCCGTCTATGCCGATCCGGTAATCAATATTGTAAACCGGGATCCACGTATACTTTTCCGTAAACTGCATACCAACAGATGAAGAGTCGAAGTGTATGACCAAAAACAATGATACAATAAATTCAATCAGTGATACTATCAGGGTAAACCACTTTATGGCAGACTTATTATCCTTATTTATAAATGCGCCAAACAGTACACCAAGAAGCGGTAAAAAGATTATTATTGAAAGTAAATTTTCTTGAAAACCCATTTCACCCTACCTCAATACAAAGTATGCTAAAACTGAGATTGCGCCTATCAGGAAAAGCATCACGTATACCTGAAAATCACCTGCCTGTATCTTTCTGAGCTTTGTAGACGCCCATTGCGTTACATGAGCGGAACCGTTAACAGTACCATCGACAACCCATACATCAAATATTTTCCACAGGAAAAACTCCGATATCCACATAAGAGGCTTGATAACAATCGCGTTGTAAAGCTCATCAACATAGTATTTATTCAGAAGCAGCCTGTACAAACCAGCAAATGACTCGGCAGCATGCTTTGCCGGCTGCATCTTCTCTTTAAGATAAACGTACCATGCAAAGAATACGCCTAAAAATGCCATGGTAATGGATCCGATCATAAGCCATGAATCGGTAGAAACAGACATCTCGTGCTCCGGCATGGTATGAAAGACAGGTGCAAGGAAATTGACGAATAGGTCTGAATTATGCCATCCGACTATATTTCCGAGCAACTGAGGCACACCGACATAACCCCCTATAACCGACAGGACAGCGAGTATAATAAGGGGAATAGTCATAACTTTGGGCGACTCATGGATGTGTTCAGCAGCGTGCTTGTCCACACGACTCTCACCGTAAAATGTCATATAGATAAGCCTGAATATATAGAAAGCCGTTAAAAGGGCTGTTATAAAGCCCAACAACCAGATTACCGTATGACCCGATGCATAAGCTGCAGCGAGAATGCTGTCCTTGCTGAAGAACCCGGACAGCCCGGGTATACCGGATATTGCGAGTGCAGCGGCAAGAAACACGGCAAATGTTACGGGGATCTTATTTTTCAATCCTCCCATCTTCCTCATATCCTGCTCCCCGGAAAGGGCATGGATCACACTGCCTGCACCAAGAAAGAGCAGTGCCTTGAAGAAGGCATGGGTCATGAGATGGAAAATACCTGCACTGAATGCACCAACACCGACAGCCATAAACATGTAGCCAAGCTGACTGATCGTAGAGTACGCGAGTACCCTTTTTATGTCGTTTTGGACAAGTCCTATGGTTGCGGCATAGAGTGCCGTAAGTCCTCCGACTACCGCAACGACCTCAAGGGCAGTCGGCGCAAGCACATAGAGGAAATTCATCCTTGCAATCATGTATACACCTGCCGTAACCATGGTTGCAGCATGGATAAGGGCACTCACCGGGGTGGGACCTTCCATTGCATCCGGCAGCCATACATAGAGGGGCAGCTGCGCTGATTTTCCGGTTGCACCGACAAACAACAATATGCCGACTATGGTAAGTACCTGCGGTGAAATAAGAGATATGTGTGCAGCCATAGTGTTGAAGTCGAGGGTGAAAATCCCCTTTGACACAAATGCAGATGCGAGTAAGAACAAACCGAGTAAAAAGCCGTAATCCCCTATCCTGTTCGTTATAAACGCCTTTTTGCCTGCATTCGCTGCCGAATCCTTTTCATACCAGAAGCCTATTAACAGGTAAGAACATAAACCAACACCTTCCCACCCGACAAACATCAGTACGATGTTCGAAGAAAGCACCAGCAATAACATGGAAAACATAAACAGGTTCAGGTAAGCGAAGAACCTTGAATAGCTCTTGTCCCCGTGCATGTAACCTATGGAATATATGTGTATCAGGAACCCGACACCCGTCACAACAAGCAGCATGACAGCGGTGAGCGGATCCACCATGAGCTTAAAGTCTATGGTAAGGCTTCCGGAATTGATCCACGTATACACGGTGTCCGTTATGAGTCTTGCGTCGGGCGGCATGGAGAGAAGCTGTATAAATACGTATACAGAAATGGACAAGCTCAAGAGCACCGTTATGCTTGCAATCCATCCCACCGCTTTATTGCCGAGCTTACTGCCGATGAAGCCGTTTACTAAAAAGCCAAGCAGGGGAAATATTAGAATATACCGTACAATGTTCAATTCCATTTTATCACCATTTAAGCTTCTTCATGTCGTCTATCTTTACCATACCAACCGTCTTGAATATCTTGACCACAAGCGCCAGGGCTATTGCTGTCTCTGCCGCTGCTATGGTTATAACCATGATAACAAATATCTGGCCATCCATGGTATGCAGATATTTTGATGCTGCTACGAACAGGATATTCACCGCGTTCAGCATCAGTTCAAGGGATATGAGGACAATGATAATATTGCGGCGCATGGCAACCCCGATCATACCTATGACAAACAGCACAAAACTAAGAACGACCAGCAACTGGTAACTCATACCCTGTCCCTCTTCTTAATAAAGGTTATCGCACCGAAGACACCGACAAGAAGTATAAAAGATGCAAGCTCAAACGGCAGCAGGTAATACCGCAGAAGATTAAAACCTACGTTTTCTGCAGATCCGAAACCTACAACGGTAAATCCCTCGGGCATTTTTACCACTCCCCGTGCCATGTAGAAAGCTACCAGCAGGATAATCATGGTAAGAACATAGGAAAAAATGGTTGACGGCTTGTATTTAACAGGGGCTGATGAAGACCTGTTCAGATCGAACATCATAATGATGAAGAGGAACATCACCAGCATCGCACCGACATATATTATGACCTGTACGACCGCAAGGAACGGGGCACCGAGAAGCACAAACAGAAAAGAGGTAAGGAAGAACGCTCCACCCATTGCCAGAGCGCTATAAACCGGGTTCCCCGCGATAACGGCATAGGTATATGTTAAAACCAGTAAGACTGCAGTTATGTAAAATAACACATGGTTTATCATTTTATAACCGTCCTCAATTCTTTTTTCTGTATGGACAGTTCCGGTCTTTGCCGTGCTACAAGGCTGTAGAACGACGTCATTGTTATTGCATTCTCGGGACACGCTTCAACGCAGTATCCGCAGTATGCACACCGTGTAAGATCGACTTCGAATATCCTGGGACTTCTTTCCTTCCGCGGATCGGGCGACTCCTCAGGTTCTATGTATATGGCAAAGAACGGACATACCGTTTCACACATTTTACAAGCAACACACCTTCCAAGATCCCCGTCGACAAGCAGAGCGTGCTTGCCCCGGTAATTCATGGTAACTTCCATTCTGTCTATAAGCTTCTGGGCGTCCTTGTCCATTACCTTCATGGTCTGCTGCGTGTTACCTACGATATGCAGTGTTTCTTCCGGATAGTTTATGGCGAACTTCTTCCTTACGAAAAAGTGCTTTATCGTAACACCGAGACCGCGGAGTATCTCTATGAGATAGAGTGCTTCTTTAAAATTATATTTTTTCTTTGTCATGGATTTCTCTGGCATGATTATATGATCCTGAGCATGATAAGTGCCCCTGTTATCACAATGTTGAGGATACCGAGGGGAATAAGGACCTTCCAGCCAAGCGCTGTGAGCTGGTCAAACCTGAACCTGGGCAGTGTCCACCTTACCCAGAGGAAAAAGAACAGGAAGAATCCGACTTTTACAACGAACGAGAGCACCTCTATGATCGCCACAAGCCATTGCTGCAGGTGCACGATACCAAGTTTTGGAATAATAAACCCTATGTTATGAAGGTAAGGCACCTGCCAGCCGCCAAAGTACAGCGTTGCTATCAGTGCCGATGCTGTAATCATATTGGCATACTCACCCATGAAGAAGAATGCGAATTTCATACTCGAGTATTCCGTATGATAGCCACCTACAAGCTCTGATTCTGCCTCAGGCAGGTCAAAGGGAACCCTGTTTGTTTCCGCAAAAACACTCACCAGAAAAACGATAAATCCAAGCGGTTGAACAAGGACGCCCCACTTGGGCACGGCATTGAACCACAGGCTTCCCTGATACAGGGCGATATCGTTTAATTTTAAAGAACCATAAACCATCAGGATACCAATGACGGCAAGCCCCATTGAAATTTCATAGCTTATAAACTGGGATGCGGATCGTAATCCGCCCAACAGGGAATACTTGTTGTTCGATGCCCAGCCGCCGATAATGATACCGAAGATACCCATCGAGGCTATTGCAAAGATATAAAGTATGCCGACATTAAAATTCGCTATCTGGAGATTTATGACCCTGCCGTGTAAAAACAGGTCATGGCCAAAGGGAACAACGGCAAACGTAAGCATAGCGGGTATTATCGCTAAAAGCGGGGCGACGGTATAAAGGACCTTGTTTGCCTCGAGAGGGGTCACGTCCTCTTTCATAATGAATTTTAAACCGTCAGCAACAGGCTGGAAAAGCCCCCATGGACCAACCCTGTTCGGACCCAGTCTGTCCTGCATGAATGCACTTACTCTCCTCTCAGCAAGCGTAAGAAATGCAACGGTCATAAGGATGAGCACAAAGACAAGAACGCTCATGAGCGTATAGATTGCAACTGTTATATAATCTACCATAACCTTCCCGCTGCCTTTCTGAAATTAATTCCCGTCGTGAGTATCGCGGCATCCGCACCGTTAAAAAACGGTATCTCTTTTACCATGAGGCCCAGTATGTTATCAAAACTACCCAGTTTTTTGCCCGATATGTTGTATATAATATCCGTAAGTATATCAAGATCATTCCTTGCATCACCCTTTGCATCGACGGCTTTCCTTATCCTTTGTACTTTCCCGTCCTTGTTGGTGTATGTTCCGTCTTTCTGGGCGAAGTTAAATCCGGGCATGACGACATGCACATTATTCGCAAATGCCGAGGCCTTAAAATCCTGCAGGACAATAAACTTTATGCCACCGATCTTTTCCGTATACGCATCCATCCGGTTCAAAGTAGGCCCGAGCACATACAGGAGTTCCGGTTTTGAGGCTACAACCTCTTCAACCGGGGTAATCTTTATACCCAGTGCACCTGCGATCTGCTCAATACCCTTCAGATTCGGAGACTGTGAACCTTTGCGCAGCTGCAGCTTCGTTGCTCCGTTAAACTCCTTTGCGCCCGGAAAATCTATGACACCTATCGTATTCGTTCCGCTGATATACTTGAGCAGATACAAAAATGCATAGGCCTCCTCGTTTGTCGCAAAGGGCGACACTATGCCGCCCACTTTTGAGCCTGCCTGTTTTATTTTCTGGGCAACCAATGATATCACGTTATTCCATGTCCTGTTTTCCGGTTCGTACCTGTTGATAGGCCCGGGAATAGCCCCGTTCTCTATGGCTTTCTTATATCCAAACCTCCCGTCATCACAGATAAAAGAGCTTCTCAGTATTGCATCTATAAATACCTTCGGATACAGTGCCGTAACATTCCTGTTGGGGTGCTCGTGCAGGCTCGTAAGGTTCTTGTTCCGTGACCTTACCCTGTAAACAGTATACTTCTTCGCATCGACATAAATGGTACATCCTGCCTCACACAAAGGACAGATAGTTTCCGTTGTCCTGAGATTATACACCCTTTCCTTGAACCTGAAGTCCTTCGTTGTCAGTGCGCCGACAGGGCATATATCGGCTATGTTCCCGATATAACCATAGTCCAGCTGCCTGCCCGGGAATGTTGTTATCTCCGAATGAGCGCCCCGCTGCATGACAGCGAGTTCCTCGGTACCCACAACATCCCTGTAGTACCGTACGCATCTCTCGCACATGATGCATCTCTCGGGATCATAGGCTATGTGCTCGCTCAGCTGTATATGCTCTCTGAGTTCCTTTGGTTCACGAAAAGCACTTTTATCCGGTCCGTATTTGTGGGAGTATTCCTGTAAAACACACTCGCCTGCCTGATCGCAGTCGGGACAGTCAAGCGGATGGTTGGTAAGTATAAATTCAAGTATAGCACTCCGTGCCTGTTTAACCCTGTCTGTCGTCGTTTTTACCACCATGCCTTCTGTAGCAACCGTTGTACACGACGTCTGGAGTTTTGGCATCTTCTCTATCTCAACAAGGCACATCCTGCACAAACCGCCGCTCTTGAATGACTCATGGTAGCAAAAATGCGGTATCTCGATACCCTGGGAGCGTGCCGCTTCAAGCACTGTTACACCCTGACCAACTGTTATCTTTTTACCATCTATTTCGAATGTAGGCATTTCCTGTTCCCTGTTTTCATTTTTTATGGATCGGACACCTGCCCGATTTTATATGCAAAGCAAACTCATCTTTAAACTTCTTTAAGAACCCGAGCATCATCATTGCCGCGGCATCACCGAGAGGACACAGCGTATTGCCCATGATGTTGGCCGACACCCTTTCCAATAATTCAATATCGCCTTGCTCGCCTTTCCCCTGTTCGATCCTGTCCAGTATCTTTGTCATCCAGACCGTGCCTTCCCTGCACGGCGTACACTGTCCGCACGATTCATGCGCATAAAATTCGGAAAGTCTCAAGGACTCCTCTACCGTACATACGTCCTCGTCCATAACAATGACAGCTGCAGAACCGAGCATCGAACCTGCCTTTGCAAGCGAGTCAAAATCCATGCTCACGCCGATTTCTTCGGGCAGGAGTACCGGTGTCGACGAACCTCCCGGTATAACGCCTTTGAGTTTCTTATTTCCTTTTATACCGCCCGCATAATTATAGATCAGGTCCTTCAGGGTTGTACCCATGGGCAGTTCATAGACCCCGGGCTTGTTTACATGTCCGCTGACGGCGTACAGTTTTGAGCCGGTATTCTTCGGCGGCACTCCGATGGCTGCATACCACTGTCCGCTGTTTTTTATAATGGACGGTACCGCTGCAAGCGTTTCGACGTTGTTGACGACGGTCGGCTTGCTGAATACTCCGACAACCGCAGGGAACGGCGGCCTTACCCTTGGATTACCGCGCTCTCCTTCGATAGATTCTATCAGGGCTGTTTCCTCACCGCATATATATGCGCCCGCGCCCCGGTGAACTACGATATCGATCTTTTTATCGGTCCCGAAGATCCTCTCGCCGAGGAACCCCTGCTTCCGCGCCTGGTCAAGGGCCGATTCAAGGGTGTTTGCGGCCTTAACAAACTCACCGCGTATATAGATAAAGGAAAGCTCTGCACCTATTGCATAACTCGCTATGATCATGCCTTCGATGAGCAGGTGCGGGTTTTTCTCGAGGATCTCCCTGTCTTTAAACGTGCCCGGCTCACCTTCGTCAGCATTGCAGCAAAGGTACCGCGGACCCTTGAAATCCTTTGGAACGAAATCCCATTTCATTCCCGCAGGGAACCCTGCACCGCCCCTGCCGCGCAAACCCGACTTTTTGACCTCATCGATGATCTGCGCAATGGTCATGGAAGTAATGGCTTTTTTCGCGGACTCATATCCGCCGACAGCAGTGTAGTTGTTTATATCTGCAAGCTTTGCGCCTTCTACATTTTTTAAAAGTATCTGTTCCATTACTTCTTCCTCAGACCCTCTATAATTTCTTTTACCTTTTGTTCTGTGCACTGTTCGTAATAGTCGTCGTTTATCTGCACGACGGGACCAAAGCCGCATGCGCCGAGACATTCAACCGTGGCGAGGGTAAACATGTTGTCTTTTGTTGTTTGCCCTTCTTCAATGCCTAAAACGGATTTTAAGGTGTCGACAATCTTCGCAGAGCCTTCGAGATGACAGGAGATATTGGTACACACCTGGACATGATACTTGCCGACGGGCTTTTTATTGTACATGGTATAAAACGTGGCAACACCATAGACCCGTGCAGGCGATACACCGATGACCCCGGCCACGTACTCCATTACCTCGGGAGAGATGTACCCGAATTCTTTCTGGGCGATATGCAGTACGGGAAGCAGGCATGCATCCTTGGTAGGATACGTCCTTTTCAATGCTTCAACCTTATCTTTGGCTGACTGTGAAAATTGAATCATCGGTCAAGCTCTCCTGCTACAATGTTTAGACTTCCGAGAATTGCGACGGCATCGGATATAAGGTGCCCCTGTATCATTTCCGGGAATGCCTGGAATATGGCAAAGCAGGGCGGCCGTACCTTTAACCTGTAGGGGTACTGCTGGCCGTCGCTGACAATGTAGAAGCCCAGTTCTCCGTTTGCAACCTCTGTACCGAAATATACGTACCCGGGCTTTGCCTTGATACCGTACATGATGAGCATAAAGTGATGGATCAACCCTTCCATGGTATTATAAACATCCTCTTTGGGAGGAAGCGTGATATGCGGGTCGTCGACACTGACTGGACCGCCCGGGAGATTATCGATTGCCTGCTGTATGATCCTCAGGCTCTGTCGCATCTCTTCCATCCGTACAAGATACCGGTCATACGTATCCCCGTTTTCACCGATGGGCACATCAAACTGAAAGTCTTCATAGCTTGAATAGGGCTGGGTTTTTCTCAAATCCCATGCAAGCCCCGTTGCACGAAGTACCGGACCTGTAAACCCGTATTCAAGGGCCTTTTCCTGTGTCATCGAACCAACATCTATGGTCCTGTCCATGAATATGCGGTTTTTCGTCAAAAGCTTATCTACATCCTGTATTGATTTCGGTATTTCTTTGAGCAAAGACTTGACATCCGATTCAAAACCGTCGGGTACGTCCCTTGCTATCCCGCCTACCCTGGTAAAAGATGTGGTCAACCGTGCGCCGACAAACTTCTCGATAAGGTCGTATATCCGCTCCCTCTCTTTGAAGAAGTAGAAATAGTTCGTCAGTGCACCGATATCAACAACGTTTGTTCCTACTGCAACAAGGTGATCGGCTATTCTCGTGAGTTCATTCATGATGACCCTGAGATACTGGCCCCGCTTCGGCACCTCTATGCCCAACAGTTTTTCAACCGCCAGCGCATACGAGATGTTGTTCATGATCGGGGACACGTAGTTCATCCTGTCCGTCAGAGGGATGAAACCGTTGTACGTCCTCTGTTCTGCCATCTTTTCAATGCCCCGGTGCAGATACCCTATCTCCAGATTTGAATTGACGATTTTCTCTCCGTCAAGTTCGAGCACGATACGCAAGGTACCATGGGTCGCATTGTGGGAAGGCCCCATATTCAGGACCATGGTATCTTTCTTTTTCTTCTCAAACGTAAACATCAATATTCCCTTGTCCTTCTTTTATCCCAGGGAGCATACCGCTGTTCCGGAGGCGTTGTTCCCCTGACCGGAAAATCTTTTCTCAGCGGGTGTCCTTCGAAATCTTCCGACATTAAGATCCTCTTTAAATTCGGATGCCCCTTTACCTTGATACCCGACATATCGTACAGCTCTCTCTCGAACCAGTCTGCACCGCACCAGACACCGGTAAGGCTCGGCACGGACTCAAACTCATCGACATCCGTCTCAACGATCAGCCTTTTATTCTTTATGGTCGAGAGCAATATGTAGGCGACCAGAAATCTCGGCTTCTGATTGAGAAAATCGACACCTGCGATATCGAGGATCTGGTTGAACCTGAACGGCTCCTCATTCTTCAGCACCGTCATTATCTCAAGAAGATCTCCGGCCGCAACCTTTATCGACCTCGGCCGGAACTCCTCCTGAACAGAGATAATCTTCCCGCCAAACCTATTCTTTATGCTTTCAATCAATTCAGACATATTATTTTATGGACATCGCCTTTCTCGGTCTTCGTACGGACTCCTGTTTGATAATTTCCTGCAGCTGCATGATTGCATCTATCAAAGCCTCGGGCCGGGGAGGACAGCCGGTCACATAAACATCAACCGGTATAATCGTGTCGATCCCCTGCAATGTCGGATATGAATCGAAAATGCCTCCGGAGGTCGCGCACGACCCCATGGATATTACCCATTTCGGTTCCGCCATCTGGTCGTAGATCTTTTTGAGAACAGGCGCCATCTTGTTCGATATGGTCCCTGCAACGAGCAGCAGATCGGACTGCCTCGGAGAAAATCTCATTGCTTCCGCACCGAACCGCGCGAGGTCAAACCTGGTTCCAACGGTCGCCATAAATTCTATCGCGCAGCAGGCTGTTCCAAAGGGCATGGGCCACAGCGAGTTCTTCCTCGACCAGTTGACGAGATCGTCAAGTTTGGTCGTAAATACATTGTCGCCGAGTTTTTCTTCTATTCCCATTCGAATGCACCTTTCTTCCACGCATAAACAAACCCGATGAGTACGATAAATATGAAAACGCCCATCTCGTACATGCCGAAAGCACCGAGGGCCCTGACGATAATCGCCCATGGATACATGAAAACAACCTCGACGTCGAAGATCAGGAACATAAGGGCTATGACATAATATTTTACCGGAAAGCTGAACCGCGCATTGCCGACCGGCTCGACACCGCACTCGTACGGCGAAAGCTTCTCTTTTGACTTTGCCTTCGGACCGACAAGGGCAGAGAGTATTATGGTCACCACTGCAAAGCCTATTAC
>DAHXOM010000011.1 GCA_027364825.1 bacterium
CCTCATACCGGTCATACTGTTTTCCCTGACCGTGCACGAGGTATGCCATGGCTGGGCAGCCGACATGTTCGGAGACCCGACTGCAAGGGCAACCGGCAGACTGACGCTCAACCCCATTGCACACCTCGATCCCATAGGTACCATTATGCTCTTTATAGCACATTTCGGCTGGGCAAAACCGGTGATGGTAAACCCCTATAATCTCAAAGACCCCAAAAAGGACATGATATGGATATCACTTGCCGGTCCGGGCGCAAATTTTCTTCTCGCGCTCGCGGCAGGCATTGCCCTCAGGATCGTAATGGCTTTTGGGAATCTCAATGTTTCCGGATTGATGGGGTCTTCGATATATGCCATACTGATACTTACCCTGCAGATCAATCTCGCACTCGGGATATTCAACCTTATCCCTATCCCTCCGCTGGACGGCTCAAAAGTCCTGTTCGGCCTGCTGCCGTACAGCATGGAGCACAAATTTATATGGCTCGAAAGGTATGGTATGGTGATCCTGCTTGCGCTGTTTGTAATCGATAGTTTTACACCGTTCAAGATCCTGTCACTTATTCTATGGCTTCCGGCAAACCTGCTTTCGTATGTTTTTGCAGGCAGATCACTTTTTTACTTGCTCAATGTACTGAACATGTTATTAAGCGTATAGGGGAAATTATGGAACGTGTTTTAAGCGGACTGAGACCCACGGGAAAACTCCATCTTGGACATTATCATGGAGTGCTTACCAATTTTATAAAACTGCAGGATGCGTATGAATGTTATTTTTTTGTCGCCGACCTTCATGCGCTTACGACGAACTATGCAAAAACAGAGGACATACAATCCAGTGTCATGGAGATGCTTGCGGATTGGATAGCTGTCGGCGTTGATCCTGAAAAGGCGACGGTCTTTATACAATCGTACGTGCCCCAACATGCGGAACTCCACACGATATTATCGATGATAACACCGCTTGGCTGGCTCGAACGCGTACCGAGCTACAAAGAAAAGCTGAGTGAAGCCACGCCCTCAGACGTCCATACCTACGGCTTCCTCGGATACCCCCTGCTTATGGCGTCCGATATCCTCATTTATAAGGCACAAAGGGTACCAATTGGGGAGGACCAGCTGGCGCACCTTGAGTTCACCAGGGAAATAGCAAGGAGGTTTAATTTTCTGTACAAGACCGTATTTCCCGAGCCCCAACCGCTCCTAACAACAGCCCCCAAAGTGCCCGGGACCGACGGGAGGAAGATGAGTAAAAGCTATGATAACTGCCTGTACCTGTCCGATCCCCCTGATGTTATTTCAAAAAAGATACGGACCATGGTTACGGACCCGCACAGAATAAGAAGAACGGATAAAGGCAACCCGGACCTCTGCCCTGTTTATGATCTGCATAAACTGCATACCCCTCCGGACAAGTTAAAAGAAATAGATACAGGCTGCAGGACAGCAGGGATCGGGTGTGTCGACTGCAAAAAGGTTGTTATAGAAGAGATCAACGCCCTGCTTGCACCAATCCGGGAGAAAAGGGAAAGTATCGTGAAGCAACCGGGGCTCCTTATGGATATTATTGAAAAAGGCAACAAAAAGGCAGAAGCGTTTGCATCCGGAACAATGAAGGAAATTAAACAGGCGGTAAGGATAATTTATGATTTCAGAACAACAGGATTATAGAGTCAAGCTTGAAATATTCGAGGGTCCTCTCGACCTGTTGCTCTTCCTTATAAAAAGGAACGAGCTCGATATATACGATATTCCGATCTCTTTTATCACGGAGCAATACCTTGCATATCTCGGCATGATGCAGGTACTGGATGTCGAGCTTGCTTCGGAATTCCTCGTCATAGCCGCAACATTGCTTGAGATTAAGGCCAGGATGCTTATCCCTGCATCGGCTGAACCGGAAGAAGAACTGGAAGATCCGAGGCTGGAGCTTACCAACAGATTGCTCGAGTACCAGCGTTTCAAGGATGCCGCCGGGCAGTTGAACAACCTTAACCTGCTGTACAGGGACACCTTTCCAAAGGGCATGCAGGAAACCATAGAATCCGACGACACGTCTTTGAACATCGATGCGGATGCTTATGACCTGCTCGTTGCATTTAAATCCATTCTGGACAGGGCAAAAGGCGAGCAAATAGCCTATATGACGGTAGAAAGGGTAAGTGTCGCCCAGAGGATAAACGACGTCATGGAACGCATAAGCATTGCAAAAAGTATAGTATTTGATACACTTCTCCCTGAAGATTACACAAAAATGGACATCGTTATCACTATACTTGCGGTGCTTGAATTGCTCAGGCTCAGGATGATACGGTGCGAACAAAAAGAACCATTCGGCAGTATTTGGCTCTATGTACCCGAATAAACGGAATGAGGTAATATGGAAAAAGAAAAACTTACAGCTATAATAGAAGCCCTTATATTTGCATCTGAGAGACCGCTCAGAATAAAGTATATTGAGCAGGTGATGTCCATCATCGATCTTGGAGATGTTACCATTCCCGGGCTTATAGAAGAATTAAAGACTACCTTTGCATCCGAAGGTAACCCCCTTGAACTGGTAGAAGTTGCCGAAGGCTGGCAATTCAGGACAAAACCGCAGTTTGCCGAATGGATAAAAAGGCTGAACACGGTACGGCCTTCAAAACTCTCCCAGCCTGCTATGGAAACATTGGCGATTATAGCGTACCGCCAGCCGATAACAAGGGCTGAAATAGATTATGTCAGGGGTGTTGACAGCGGCGGTGTCATAAAAACCCTGCTCGATAAAAGACTTATAAAGATCGTGGGCAAAAAGGAATTACCGGGAAGGCCCCTTGTTTACGGAACAACGCAGGAGTTCCTCGAGGTGTTTAGTTTAAAGGATATTTCGTCCCTGCCGAACCTCCAGGAC
>DAHXOM010000018.1 GCA_027364825.1 bacterium
TTCTTTTATATAATCCATAAACTAAAACAATCAACATTGGATACAAAGACGAATACACTGGATGAAAGATGAATCTATTTGTTGTTATATATATCAAATCCCTAATTAGGTTTTAAAAAACTCAAACAATCTACTTTCGGAGATAAACGGCGACAGCTTCGCTTTAAGCAATTGGATTTATCACATCATAACAAACTAATATTGTCAATATTGCATTCTTTTGTTGTGGTAGCCAAGTGAAAATGTCAGTAGACCATCTGGAACGGAACATTTATTGCGCACTAATTCGGTGTGGTGCGCGGATTGACGACGCAATCCACCCGGTAAAACTGCGGCGGGACTGCTGACGAGACCTCGTCCATCGTGTTATCGCATACTCCTCCCTGTGTCGTATCCGCAACGCCAACAGCCGCTCCGTTGTTACCCGCGATATAATTGTTGTATAATTGTCCCCCGCCGTAAACCGCGTAGCCGTTTGAGTTGATAATATTGTTCCCTATAATGAGCGGGTTGAGTACATTGGTTGAGTACGGTTGTGCCACTCCAATACTGCCGGTAATGGTATTGCCGGAAACGGAAAAAGTTGAACCTATTATATCACTGCTCCCATGGATGAAGATGCCTCCGTTTATCACGTTGTTGTCGATTGAGAAAATGGTGCCATTAACCGGAGGCATCGGTTCGGACAGAGAAAAATCAATCATGCCGTTTATGGTACTACCGCTGATTGATACGGATGTCCACATGCCTTGCAGGGGAGGCGAGGGATTCTTAATGCTGAAGGCAAAACCATCGAAAGACAGGAGCGACGAGCCGGAAATAGATATAGCAACCGGCGATCCGTCCGGTACCCATACGCCGTTTTCAATCATACAATGATTCATGGTTATCAGGCCACCGGTGACTTGAACGAAGGCATCTTTGATGGAAGTAAAGGAGATGTTTCCTCCTGAGCTGTACCTGCCAAATATCAACCCGCCCCACTGCACTCCGGTTTCCAGACTCTGTATGGATGCAGGGCTCGATCCCGAACCGTTGATGACAAGGTCTCCGTCGACATACAGCATGGCACCGGGTGTAAATTCGAGCGCCACCCCGGGATCGACGGTCAATGTCGCTGTGTCCGTCACATATACGCTTTGCGTAAACGTGTACGGGCTTTGAGCGGCTACAAATTCGGTGTTTTGGTTTATTACTATCGTATTGGGGTTGTACAAGGGAGATTGTCGCCGGACCATGGGACCATTGTTGACAGGTCCACACTGTGTCAGGGCCAAAGCCATAAAAATAATGCAATAAATTGTTCGTCTCATGTCAATTATACCCGTTGGTATTGATTATCAAAAGTCTGTCACCTGCTGGCTGATAAAATACCGAGCCATCCTGTGAAAATAATGCCTGGAAAACAGAACCATATATGGGTGTGAAATTACTGGTATAGGGCAAAGCTATGATTTGTCCGCCCGTACCTGTCAGTGGAACGACAAGGATCAGATTGGCTTGCGGTGCCATATCTACATAACCGTAGTGTCCCCCGGGACTTATCTCGAGCTTGTTGTTGATATAATCCGGGATACCGATGTTCTGTGACGTTTCATTCGTTATATTCATGACGGACAGTATATTGTGGCCCCGGTTCGATGCATCATAGCCCGTTCCTTGAACATAGATCTTTGAACCGCCCCCGGATTGTTCTGCCGTATTCATATACGGTGTCGGTTCAAAATTTAACCACGGGCTGCTTATCAGAACCGGTGCCGGTTCATTGACCGGAATCGAGAAATCCATCGCAAGCGATGGATCGGTAATGTTCATCGCCCACATATAGTTTGAGTAATTGGGAAAATCACCGTCTATTGTCGTGTAAAAATAGAGCATTGTATCGCCGCTGGAAATACCGGAGAGTATGCACGGTCCCGGAGACGGAGGTACCGGGATCATATTCGTTATGTTGTTCAGATCGGGCAATGTGTACTCGCGCACGATATCAGGAACGTCATCGGAATAAACATAGAGCCGCTTGTTGTCGTTTGAAACAATAAAATTATTGAGATCGTTGCCAAAGGTTATTACGACCAGAGCATTATTCGTTGAATCATAAACATCAAGCAGATAATTAGGTCCAAACCAGGATGTGTAGGGCGCGCCTATGACATATCTGCCGTCGGGTGTTATAAATGTCCGGCCGTCCCCGTCAACACCAGTGGAAAACTGCTCGGCATAGGTCAGGTCCTGGCTGTTCAAGGTAAAGACGTCACTGCTGGTAAAGCTGTACAGATAAAATAGTGTTGAAGAGGTTGATTTAAAGATTGCAGTTACCGGTATATCAACCGTATTTGCAATGGATGGTATCAAGCCGGATGTAATACTGAAATTCAGACTGTTACTCGCGGAGTGGGAAAGAACACGAATGTCGACAGCCCCCGGTTGTGCACCAGGGGGGATTACCGTATAAATGGTCTGGCCCTGATAACCAAAGTCATATAACATTCCTCTGCTCCCGCCAATATCCGCAACTGAACCCGCCGGTACGGTCCCGGAGAACTGAATACTTACCAGAGTTCCCGGAGGACCCGAAGACGGGCTTAAGGATATCAAGTAAGGAGGCGGCGGGTACGACGAAGAACCACACCCGGGAAAAACAACACCGACGATGACGACTATGAAAAATAATTTGATCCAAAAGCCGTTCATACATACTCTATACCACAGTCAAGCCGGAAGAGCAATTATCGCCATTGAGTATTTAATCCTTCTGGACCTGCAGTCGGATCTATTGCATTTGTGGATCTGCATAACCCCCTACACAGAGAGGACGCATATCGTTATTTAATTGCCGGATGTTGATGACTCAGTTTTTGTTGAAATGGCCTTGGCCGGGAATGCGTATGCAATAATAACAGGGAACAAACGCCATTTTCCATTTAAAAGTGTACAGAAGACCAAGATATTAAACGCAGAGGAATTTCTGCGATGATATCAAGACGTACGTAAATAAATATAGTGGATGAATATATGATTATCGAGGACATCGCCGACAGCCTGGATAGCTCGTTGATGCGGTGGATGTCCCGCAATTCCCTGTCCAAAAAACGTCCGTTTATTTGTCAGCCATCGGTGACGGGCGTTTCAGAATGAAACTACCTGGCTGTTTTTGATACCCATTTATTTGACACTTTGTTTGCGTTTGCGGCATGGATTTAAGACACACCGTTACCAATGTGGTTTACTAATTTCTGTTCCTGGGGTATAGAGATCGTATGTTGAAAAATTACCTGCTTGCCATTATACCGATTTTCGTTGCAATAGATATATTCGGGTTGCTGCCCATCTTTATATCACTTACCTCTACGTACACCCCGGAACAAAACATCGGTGTCGTAAAACAGTCGACACTCACCGCTTTCCTTGTCAGCGTATCGTTTATAGCCATCGGTAAGCTCGTGTTCAGCGCACTCGGTATAACCATAGCCGATTTTCAGATGGCCGGAGGCATCCTGCTTCTGATACTGTCCATAAACGATATTATGAATCCTAATAAGCCGACGCGCAATCCGTCGAGTTCCATGGGGATTGTGCCCATAGGCATACCGCTGATAACAGGTCCCGCAGTACTGACAACCTCGATATTGATCCTCGATCTCTACGGCATAGGTCCGACGCTGGTCTCTCTGACGCTGAACATGATCCTTGTGTATGTTGTTCTGAAAAGGGCATCATCTGTCGAGCGGATTATAGGGCAGGGCGGGACAATGGCGATAGGGAAGGTGGCGAGCATCCTGCTCGCATCCATCGGTGTAATGCTGGTGAGGATGGGCATACAGTCCGTGATAATCCATGTCGGTATGAAATAAAAACAATTTTCCTATTGCATTTTTCGGATGAATTCCTTGATTTCATCCAATACTTCTGATTACATTGAGCCCGTTAGAAAAATTCCTCAACGATAACAGAGAATTGAACAGACTTTAAGAATATTTATAGTGAAGCCCGGTCATTTCTAACAAGGTAAAAAACTATGTTGAATTATGAATCATTAAAAATGGAACTTGAAAAGGCCGAAACAAAATTATCCCTCATACGGGGGCATCTTTGATGTCGAATCGATACGCTCCCGCATAAACGAGTTGAACACTGTCGTATCGTCATCCGATTTTTGGAAGGACAGGACAAACGCATCCTCTTTGCTGAAAGAAAAAAGCAGGCTTGAAGAGCTTGTAAAGATGATGGACTACCTTGAAAACGAGGCACGGGATGTAAAGGATATGCTGGATCTGTTAAAAGATGATACCTCCCAGGACTACAGCGACCAGCTCTCGAAAGAAATGACGAACCTGCTCAAAGATATAAAGACGCTCGAGCTAAAAGAAGTGTTCAAGGGCGAGCAGGATCCGAATAATGCCATACTTATTATCAATTCGGGCGCAGGAGGAACAGAGGCGCAGGACTGGTCACAGATGCTGATGAGGATGTACACGATGTGGGGTGAGTCAAAGGGGTTTAAGGTATCTGTACTCGATTATCTCGAAGGAGAGGAGGCCGGTATAAAGAATGCCACCCTGCAGATAGACGGGAATTATGCCTATGGCTATTTAAAAGCCGAAGCAGGGGTACACAGGCTGGTGAGGATTTCTCCGTTTGATTCCAACAAAAGAAGGCATACATCCTTTGCATCCATATTCGTTTACCCGGAGGTAAAGGATGATATCAATATACAGGTAGAAGAAAAAGACCTGCGGATCGATACGTACCGGGCTGGCGGGCATGGCGGGCAGAATGTCAATAAACTTGAAACAGCAGTACGAATTACGCATATCCCGACAGGGATCGTTGCCCAGTGCCAGAATGAAAGGTCTCAGTTTAAGAACAAGGAAATCGCCATGAGGCTGTTAAAGAGCAGGCTCTACGATCTTGAACTGAGCAAGCGACAGGAAGAAAAAGACAAGGTTGAGTCTTCAAAAAAGGATATATCATGGGGCAATCAGATACGGTCTTATGTCCTGCACCCTTATAAGATGGTTAAGGACCACAGGACGGATTATCAGTCGAACGATCCCTTTGGCGTGCTTGACGGTAAACTGGATGATTTCATAGAGGCATACCTTTTAAAACGGTTCGAGCCTGTGGGAAGCAAGTAAACGGCCAAGGAAAAATGATTTAAGTCAGGGGAAAATAGAGGATAAGGATGGAAAAAATGAGAGAGAACAATGAGATCTTTCAAATAAGATACAATAAACGAAAACAGCTCAAAGAGCTCGGTTTCCCTTTGTATCCCAATAACTTGAAGCCTTCGGATACAGCTGCCCGGGTGTTGTCTTCCTATGGGAATAAGACGCATGAAGAACTGGAAGGCTTAACCAGTCAGCATTCTATAGCCGGTAGGGTCATGATCGTAAGGAGCTTCGGAAAATCCGCATTCATTCTCATTCAGGATCGCAGCGGCAGGCTCCAGGCTTACATTCAGAAAGGAAAGATCGATGAAAGGGAATTTGCCGCTTTTCAGCTGGTTGATGCCGGTGATATTGTGTGGGTTGAAGGGACACCATTCAAAACAAAGACAGGCGAACTGACACTCAGGGCATCAAAATTCAGTATCCTGAACAAGACATTGAACGATCTGCCTGAGAAATGGCATGGATTAAAAGATATCGAGATACGGTACCGGCGCAGGTACGTTGATCTGATTGTCAATGAACAGGTAAAAGAAACCTTTATAAAAAGGGCCGTGATCATAGATGCAATAAGGACTTTTTTTAAATCTCTGGAATTTAGAGAGGTCGAGACACCTCTGTTGCCTCCGATTGCCGGAGGCGCTGCTGCCAAACCCTTTAAAACATATCATAACGCGTTGAATATGCCGCTTTATCTGAGAATAGCGCCGGAGCTTTATCTGAAAAGGCTTGTCGTCGGCGGTATGGAGCGAGTATTCGAAATAAACAGGAATTTTCGTAATGAAGGGGTGTCGACGAAGCATAACCCGGAATTTACCATGCTTGAGTTCTACTGCGCTTATGCCGATTATGAAGACCTGATCAAGCTTACGGAAGACTTGTTTGTTTTCGTCGTCAAACAACTCGGTATGGACGGTACGATAGCATTTAACAATCAATCGATATCCCTGGTCCCGCCTTTCAAAAGGCTGGGGTTTTATGAAGCCCTGTCCATGTATACCGGGATTTCTGTAGAAAACATAAACAGCAAAGAACAGCTTCTGCAGTATGCAGATGCGAACAGTCTGAAGGTTGATAAGAAGTCGGGTGTGGCTGACCTGCAGATCGAGCTTTTTGACAGGATAGTAGAGGAAAAACTCATTCAGCCGACCTTTATAACGGACTTTCCCGTCGATGTCTCGCCGCTTGCCCGAAGGAATGATAAACAGCCGGATAAGGTCGATCGCTTCGAACTTTATATTTCAGGTATCGAGATTGCAAATGCATTCTCCGAATTGAATGACCCCATAGATCAGGAAGAAAGGTTTAAAAAACAGATCCAGACTGCCGAGGAAGAGTTAAAAGAGATGGATGAGGACTACATAAATGCCCTGGAGACAGGGCTTCCTCCGACAGCAGGTGAAGGCATTGGCATAGACAGGCTTGTTATGCTGTTGACCGGCTCTCCTTCTATAAGGGACGTAATATTATTCCCGCTGCTGAAGAAACTGGAGTAAAAATGGGCTACGAACTTGGCGTGAGCCTTACCTATATAAAATCAAAAAAAAGACAGAAATTTATATCTATAATAACGTTACTTTCCATTATCGGCATCATGGTCGGGGTTATGGCGTTGATCATCGTGTTGTCCGTTATGACAGGTTTTGAAGATGACCTGAGGGGTAAGATCCTCGGGACGAATGCACACATTGTAGTATTGAAATTTTCGGGCGGAATCAATAATTATAACAAGATGTCATATTTCTTAAAAAATACTGTAAAAACCGATATAAATAAGCAACAAACAAATAATGTCGATAAAACTTCTAAGGTAGAAGTTCGTACAACTGCGCGGTTGGAAAGACCATCCATCGTGCAAAGGGCATGGTCCAAAACAAGGTCATTGGTAACCGGGTTTACCGAAGAAATAGCATACGATGACAAATTAAGCCTTGCAAAACAAATTATAGGTGTCACGCCGTTTATTTATAGCCAGGCAATGCTCTCTTCTCATGAGAATGTTACCGGAGTGGTATTAAGAGGCATTGATCCAACCACGGTTACGCAGGTTACCGACATTTCAAAGACATTGCTGCAGGGGAGTATTTCGGGACTTGCCGGAACTTACAAGGACCCGGAAAGCAACGCAAAGATAGGCGGTATTATCATTGGCAAAGAACTCGCGCGCAATCTCGGTGTTGACTATGGAGATACGGTCAATATCATATCACCGCTCGGCATTATGACACCGCTCGGCATGATCCCGCGGATGAAAAAATTCAAGGTCGTCGGTATTTTTTCAACCGGCATGTATGAATATGATTCCGGTCTTGCATATCTTTCTCTATCAAATGCGCAGCAGTTTCTCAATATGGGCAGCGATGTTACCGGTATGGAGATCAAGATAAAGGACATTTTCAAGGCAAGACAGGTTGCACGGGTTATCCAGAGCGAGCTCGGTTTTCCCTACTACGCAAGGAGTTGGGAAGATACCAACAGAAACCTGTTTACCGCCTTGAAGCTTGAGAAGACCGTCATGTTTATCATTCTCATCTTGATCATCATGGTCGGAGCGCTTGGCATAGTAAGCAGTCTTATCATGGTTGTTGTAGAAAAGACCAAGGACATAGCGATACTCAAGGCCCTGGGTGCCACGGACAGAAGTATTATGAAGATCTTTGTTTATCAGGGGCTTTTTATAGGCGTTATCGGTACAGGGCTTGGCCTGTTCTTTGGATATTTAACGTGTCTTCTGTTGAAACAGTACCATTTTATAAGCCTTCCGAAGGACGTTTATTATATCGATACCCTGCCGGTCACCATGCGTCCGGAAATCTTTATTATCGTTGCCCTGTCCGCAATTATCGTGAGTTTCCTCGCAACCATTTATCCTTCATATAAGGCCTCGAAGATGCCGCCTGCAGAAACGCTCAGATACGAATAACACTGAATTATGATCCAAAAAGCGAACAATAATGTTCTGAACCAGCTGCTTGCGACCCTGTCGCTTGTTATCGATTATCAGGGCAGTGAACAGCTTTTTCATGCGTGGCGCGTTGCAGTTGTGGCAAAACATATTTGTGATGAGATTAACCCCAACGACGCACACTGGCTCTTTTATGCGGGACTGCTCCATGATGTTGGTATAACGGGTATTGAGAACCATCCTGCGCAGCATCCCGAGCTGAAAGAGCATGATCTATCTGACGGACTCAGATACCATCCGGTAATAGGTTCAAAGATTGTAAATGAAATACCGGGTTTGAAACGCATTGCGCCGTGGATACGGGACCACCATGAATGGATTAACGGCAAGGGTTTTCCTGCACACAAAAAGGAACAAAGCATCCATATATACAGCCAGATCCTGAGGATGGCGGACGATTACGACCTGAGGTTCAGGGCAGGGAAGGGGTTGAGCAGATCCGATCTGTATGAGTACTTCAGATCCCGGATAGGCAGGGAATTCAGCCCTCAAATGTGGGACGCATTTCGCAGCCTGGACAGCAGAGATTTGGGACTGTTTTATTTCGAAGTAAACGATGAGGGTAAACTGCCGCACAAGCTGAAAGAGATCATGGAGGACCTGCCTGTCGTTCACAGTATAAAACCTGGTGAGGCGTTTATCGATGCTGTCCTGAAGATATTCGGTATAGTCATTGATGCCAAGCACCATTATACAGCAGGGCACTCTGAAAGAGTAAGGGATTACTCCATAGTTCTGTCAAAACGGCTCGGGATAAAAGGACGTGAATTAAAGAACATAGCAAGGGCTGCCTACCTCCATGATCTCGGTAAGATTGCCACGCCTCTTTCCATCCTGGATAAAGCAGGACCCCTGAACAAGCAGGAATGGGAGATCATGAGAAAACATGCGGTGTATACGATGGAACTGATAGATTCTGTTGAGGTATTATGGGAACTGGGTACACTGGCGGGTTATTCTCAGGAGAGGTATGACGGAAAGGGTTACCCGGACGGGCTGAAGGGCGATGCTATACCCATCGGTGCCCGTATAATTGCCGTAGCCGATGCCATGGATGCCATCAAAACAAAGAGGTCGTACAAGGACGCATTGAGCTGGAAGACCGTTGTCAGTGAGTTGAAAAAGAGTTCCGGCAACAGGTACGATCCGTCAATTATAGACCAGGCGATTGCCTATATTACGGAAGAGAAACTCAGGAACAGAGCTTAGTCGGGATTATCTCAACCCGTGTCATTTTATCTTTTAAGAAAGGATACAGCATCAAGTTTGAAATGACAGAAAACTTATAGAAATTCTGCTATTTTTCTCCCGTATTAATTGTTTTTCTTGATTAATGCTGAAAATTTATTAC
>DAHXOM010000019.1 GCA_027364825.1 bacterium
GGTTTATTGCATTATTTTATAATATTTTCGCTTAAAAAGCTAAAACATTATCTGATTTGATCTGGAATATACAGGGTGGATAACCTTACCTATTATCTTGAAATACTGAAGCTTGAACCGGAAAATATCTCTGCATTAAAAGGGCTCACAGAGATATACAAAGCACAAGAACAATGGGACAAGCTTATAGAAATGTATGAAAAGCTGTTCAGTTGTTCCCAGGATGACGATGAACGCATAAACTACATCATAGAAGCGGCAGATACCTATTACTATAAGTTGACCGATATGAACAAGTCTATGGAGTTTTATCTTGATGCACTTGAGCTCAACCCCTATGAAGAAAATGTCGTCGGCAAAGTAAAAGAGATCCTTGAGAAATCCAAAGACATGTCCGGACTCAATATCCTGCTCGAAGGCGAGTGCCTTTTATCGAAAGACGCGGAACGGGTTCATGAGACCACCAATATGCTGGTAAACAACTATGTACAGCTTGGTAGATATGATGAGGCATTATCCCTGCTTTCACGATCAACCTCCCCGCTGTATCAGACCGCAAAGCAGCTATATGACAAACTACTGGAGAACAACCTGCTTTCGAGGATTGTAGAATACAAAGATCTATTTATAAACGCCTTTGCCTCTCATGAAGAACTCGCCAACCTTTACAATTCACTTGCAGGCATTTATGAAGAAACCCTGAATGACCTCTACGAGACCGCGTATAATTATGAGATGGCTCTGGCATCAGATGCTGCAAATCAACAACAAATTGTTCAAAAACTAAGCCGGATATACACCTCACTTGACGAACCTGTACTGCTGTTGTCCATCCTGTTAAAGATGAAGGACAATGCTACTCCGGAAGAAGCATTCGAGTCCGATAAGAGCATAGGGTTATGCTACCTAAGGCTCGAGGATACCGTCTCCGCCCTTCCCTTCCTTAAAAATGCCCTGTCGGAAAAATCCAATGACAAAACATTACTGTACACAACGCTTGATGTGTATACGCGGCTTGGGGCATCGGAAGACATCACCGGCACCTTAAAAAAACTTATCGACGTCGAGGATGACAACGACAAAAGGACAATCCTTTTAAAAAGAGCAATCCCCCTGTTTATGGAAAAAAGGGATTACGACACTGCCAAACAACTGATACCCGCGCTCGTTGACATAACAGGGGATCAATCCGGCTATCAATTGCTCGAACGGATATACAGGGATACGGAAGATTATAATAGTCTCGTGACTTTTTACCTTGAAAGACTCAATGGGAAAGAGGACCAAAAGGATTCCGCACCGCTATGGGCTTCTCTCGGCGAAGCATATCTTAAAGGATTTTCTCATTACGAATATGCACTGGACAGTTATACAAGGGCATCAACGCTGGATCCGGACAATATGTTTTACAGGGAAAAGCTGGCAACCCTTTACTCGTCATCGGAGAAATGGCCGGAAGCGGAACAGGCTCTGCTGAAACTTTTGCCTTCGGTGACTGACAGCAACAAAAAATTATCGTTCCAGCTTGCACTCGGGGACATATATCTTTCTCGAATAATAAATTATGATAATGCGATCGGATTATATCATGAGATACTCTCTTCCGATCCTCAAAATGAGACGGCCATATCCGCACTGGAAAGGATCTACAGGGAAACCGGCAATTACACGGAACTTGCATCGATACTTGAAATGAAATTACCTATAGCGGAGAGTAAATACGATATTCTGGCGGAACTCGGCTCCCTGCTGTTTGACAGGGGAATTGATATCAAAAAAGCCCAGGAATACCTCTGGCAGGCACTCGAATCAAACCCGCAGGCAAGTTATGTAATAGATGTTTTAAAAAGATTATATGAAACAACGGGAGACTATACAGGTTTTGAAAGACTGTATTCTTTTCTGATCGATAAAACAAATGCTTCCCAAGAAACAAAAACAGAACTTCTCCTGAAGCTCGCCCATATCAGGAATGAAAAGCTTGCCGTACCCGACAGGGCAATCGCAACATTTGAACAGGTACTCTTCTTGGAGCCGGACAATCCAGACGCCAATTTGTCCCTTGCAATGCTCTACTTCAATGCCGGTATATGGGAAAAAGCAGAACCTCGCTTCAGTTTCTCTATAAACCGTAACAGCGTTGAACCGGGGCAACTGCCGGAGTTCTCGTTCAAGTATGCAAGGGTCCTCGATAAGCTGGGAAGACAACAGGACTCATTACAATTCTATAAAAATGCTTTTGACCTGAACAGCGGCGAAAAGCGGTATGCAGAGGCATACGGATATTCTGCCTACGCAAACCACGCTTATGAAGCGGCTATTGAGGCATTTGAGACGTTGATAAAGATATCGGCAGATATCGATAATATCTATGAGATTTATAGTAAACTGGCAACTGCGTATGAAGACAAGAAGGATTACAGGGCTGCATCCGTTTATCTTATGAAACTGACGGAACATGAACCGTCAAACAGGGATTACTTCAAATGGCTGGAAAGGCTGTGTACCCTGGGCAGGGATTATGCCCTGCTTGCAAGCGTTCTGAAGAAAGAGTCCGAACTCAGTACCTCTGATGAAGATAGAATTGCCCTGAGCCTGAGACGTGCCTCAATACAGGAAGAAAACCTCGGTGACCTCGCATCCGCGGTCAGGACACTCGAAGATCTGATACAGACCGGGAAGAGAAATGTTGATATCTATCGTAAATTAGCTTCCCTGTTCAAAAAGCAGAACAACACCAGAGATTTGATACCGGCAATACAGGAAACACTGAAATTCGAAATATCCGGCGATCAAAAGGTTGATTTATTACTCGAACTTGCAGAGCTATCCACGGATGACAAAGAAAAAGCAATTGCCATCTATAAAGATGTACTTGTTTTAGAGCCGGAAAATAATGCCGCATTCGCCTCTCTTTCTAAAATGTATGAAACGGGAAACGATTATAAGGCTTTATCGGTAATCTATGATGACAGACTCTCGCACCTTCAGCCATCCGAAGAAAAAATAGTGCTGCAAAAAAGGCTTGCAGTCATAAAAGCAGAAAATTTGAATGATGCGAAGGGAGCGATAGCCTTGTATCAGGACATATTAAATTTTAAATCATCAGATATCGGGACGTACCAGGCATTAGAATCATTACTGTTACAACAGGGCGAGTTCCGGAGCTTGAACGAACTGTATAAAAACGCTGCAAAAAATATTGAAAAGCGGGAGATAAAGCTCGATTATCTCACGAAATCGGCAGAGCTTCTGGTCAATACGTTAAAAGACGAAAAGGGAGCAATCCAGTCATACGAGGCTGTTCTGGGTATAGACAAAACAAACAGCGATATACTGATAAAAACAGCAAGACTGGCGGTGTCCCAGCAGATGTATGATAAGGCCATGACATTTTATAAAGAGACAGTCGCGCTGACCGGTATACCGGATGAAACCAGGGCAGAAATAAACTTTGAATATGGAGGAGTCTTAAAAGGCAGGGCGCCCGAAAACGATGTTTATCTGGCTTACAGGTCTGCCTACAACTTAAACCCGTCCAATATCGATTACCGGCTTGCGTACGGTGAATCCGCCTATGCCGTCGGACTGTACAAGGAAGCATACGATGCATTAAAAAACATAACATACGCCCATGAACAAGAGTTTACTCCGGAACAGCTGTTTCCGCTCTATAAAATACTCTCGGACATATCAAAGAGGCTTGGCAACATTCAGCAGGCTGTAGAATACCTGCTCAGAGCAGTCGATATCAACAATAAGGACATGGAAAGCCTGATAATGCTCGATGAACTTACTTCAACCCTGGGTAACTACGAGCTCGAGATAGAGGTACTCATGAAATTAGCGGCACTGATCCCGAAGCCCGTGGACAGGGCACAGGTATTGATTAAGGTTGCGAAGTTAAAACACGACAAGACCTATGATCTGAACGGTGCAATCCCTCTGTTACGGGAAGCAATGACGATATTGCCGGACGACACTCAAATATGCAATGAGCTTATCCAGATATACCGGGAGCAATCCAATGTCGACAATGAAATAGAGATACTTTTGAAACTCCTCAAGATCGAAAAAAACAATGCCTCTTTTGTTGCCGCAGCGATGAGACTGGGAGATATATACATTGAATTCAAAAATGACATGGACACGGCAAAGAAATATTATCTCGAGGCCTTGAAAAAAGAACCATCATCCATACCGGTACTCAGGGGTTTAGGAAAGATATTTGAACTTCAGGGTAATCTGGCAGGGAAAGCAGACCTTTACCAGAAGTTCATCAAGATCCTTCTGCCGAAAGAACCGAAGAGTATACTCCCGTTGATAAAAGAGCTCGCTGAACTCTATGCAACAAAATTAAACAATAACGAGCTCGCCATACAGCAGTATCAGACCGTACTCAATGTAGAACCATCGGATGTTCATGCGCATTGTTCTCTTGCGGAACTGTTTTCCAAAAACAAAACAATGATATCGGATGCTGTGCGCGAGTACGGGATCGTGCTGAAGTATACCCCGGGAAATATCCCAGCTATAAGGTTCCTTGCCAAATTTTATGAACTGAAAAAAGACTATGACCGGGTATTCTTATACTGGAGCACCCTGAAATTGCTCGGAGAAGAAAAAGACCTTGAACGGATATTCGTAGAGGCAAACAAAAACAAACAGCCCCGTCAGCCGAAGCTGCCCATAACGGACGATCTCTTCCTTTCTCATATTATGCACATCAAAACAAGAGGCCCCTTGAAAGACATTCTCAATGCATTTCCCGACTACGGAGGAAGTATATTCAAACCGGATGTAAAGCTGTACGGCGCCGGAAAACATGAAAGGATAACAACAAAATCCACCTCCTGGCAGGAATACGGTCCCCTGTTACAATTACTCGGCATCAAGGATATCGATATTTATCAGACAACAAAGGGTAACTACAAACTCATCATTGAAAATACGGATCCCCCCTCGTTGATCCTCAACATCGCTTCTTTATCGGATTTCTCTGCCCAGGAAAGGTCTTTTATAGTAACAGAATATTTAACTTACATAAGATCCGGCTTTGTATTGCCGATAAAACTGGGAAAACAAAAGTTCGCTCTGTTTATCCATGCATTGATTAAGATCTTAAGCCCGGCAACGCCGACTCCCGATGATAAAGACCCGAACCTCCAGACGGTCTCAAATGCTCTCAACAGCGTGCTGACGAAAAAACAACGGACCGCCCTTGATGAACCCATAAAGAAATATCTTAAGATGCCGGAAAACTATCTTGATGAATGGTTTAAAGGTATCGAAATGACCGGTGCCAGAACAGGGGCATTTATTATAGGCGATACCGAACCGGTATTCTCCTCGCTCGTAAAATGGCATATAGGCGATGGATCGCTCCTATCGAACAAAGAGAAAAGAAAAGACATTTTTACTTCATCCGAGCTCATGCAGGACATACTTCAATTCTATCTTTCGGACGGCCACTTCCTTTTAAGAAACAAACTGGGAATGTCCATACTCTCTGTATAATATGGATCGTTTTCTTTTTATAAGGTTCGGTTCAATCGGTAATACCCTCGTGAGCATTCCGGCGGTACGGGCACTGCGGAAAGCATATCCTTCTGCCTTCATAGCTATGGTTGTTTCACCAGGTATTGATGAACTTTTGAGCGATATACCCTGGATCAATGAGCTGATAGTGTACGATATGCACGGTGCTCATAAAAGCCTCTATGCTTATCTCCGTTTTATCCATGAACTGAGAAAAAAGCGCTTTGACACTGCCATTCTGTTGAAACGGTTCTTGCGCAGCGAACTGATCGGAATGCTTGCGGGTGCCAAAAGAAGGATCGGATTTGAAACCGACGGGAAATCCAATTTTCTGACCGATCGCGTCCCCTATGCCGAAGATACCAATATCGTTGAACTGAATATGATGCTGTTGAAACCTCTCGGCATCCACAGCACGGATCTTTCGCTCGAACTCGATCTCCGCAATTGTGCAGACTATAAAATTATGCGTCTTGTACATGAATTGGAATCAAAGGGCCGTCCGTGGTATGCTGTTTTGCACCCCGGGGGAAAAACAGTCCAGGGCGCCGGCTTGAGTGTCAGCAATTGCGCAAAGATCATATCCAGGCTTGCAGGACAATTCAATCTCTCCTGTTTCGTCGTCGGCGACAACTCGGACTCTGCTGCGATCGAGGCAATAGTAAAACAATCGGATACTGCCAATCCGCCCTTTACAGCCGTCGGGCTTCCTTTAAAAGAGCTCGGCTGTTTAATACAACATGCCACTCTCTTCATCGGTAATGACAGCGGGCCGTGCCATATAGCAGATGCAGTCGGTACACCCGGTATCATACTGTACCCTCCCCTGTACAACCTCGGAGAGCACCTGATAAAATGGAAACCGGCAGGTGACAACTATATTGCAATCACTCCGAAAAAATCATGCGAGACCTGTGATGAATATCCCTGTAAAGACCGAGTGAAGATCCGGTGTATTGAAGATATTGATATTGAGCCCATTTTCAATTATACAGAGCAAATCTTAACCAAGAGGAATGTATGAATGATAATAATAAATTGTTGAAGCTGATTAACAAATTTAACAGGGGTAAAATCCTCGTCATCGGAGATATAATGCTTGATGAGTTTGTATGGGGAAAAGTATCCCGCATATCCCCCGAGGCACCGGTACCGGTGGTAGAAGTGACGAAAGAGAATATCATGCTCGGCGGTGCGGCAAACGTGCTGAAGAACATACATGCACTCGGCGGGCAGGCGATGCTGCTCGGGGTTATCGGAAGGGATTACAACGGCGAGCGCTTCATGGAAATAGTACGGGAAGGCGGCTACAGGACCGATGGTATCATCGTGGACGAGGCAAGACGAACATCGATAAAAACCAGGGTGGTGGCACAGCATCAGCAGGTGGTCAGATTTGACAGAGAATCAAGAGACGATCTTTCAAAAAAAACCTACAAGAAGATTATAGAACTGCTGTTGTCCATGTCATCGGAATTCGATGCCGTCATCGTATCGGATTACGGCAAGGGCTTAATCAACAGAGGTATCGTTTCCACGATACTCCGGTTTAAGAAGAAAAACGGTCTTATAGTATCCGTCGATCCCAAGATCAGAAACTTCAGGTTCTACAAAGGCGTTACCGTGATCACCCCGAACCAGAAAGAGGCTGAAGAGGCATGCGGTTTTGAAATAAATTCCTCGAAATCGCTCATGAAGGCCGGGATGCACCTGCTCAAAAGATACGAAACAGATGCAATATTGATAACAAGGGGCGAGTATGGCATGAGCCTGTTCCAGAAAGATGGTACGGTTAAGCACATACCGACCATAGCAAAAGAGGTGTACGATGTTACCGGTGCAGGAGATACGGTAATTTCAGCCCTTTCTCTTTCTCTCGCCGTAAAAGCAACGTGGATCGATGCCTGTATCATATCGAATCATGCTGCGGGAATAGTCGTGGGTAAACTGGGCACAGCAACAGCTTCAGCAAAAGAGCTTACCGTATCGATTGAAAACTCCCCGGAATAGTTATTATAAGAGCTTGTATTTTCTTATCTTGTAATAAAAGGTTCTCCGCGAGACTCCCAGCCGCTTAATTGCTTCCGATCTGTTATTTGTCTCACGCAGTGTCTGTTGAATAAATATCTTTTCGATATTATTCAAAACATCTCTTAGTTTCCCGGATTTTTGACCAGATGACGGAAATCCTGGTTTACCATTCCATATATCCCCGGTTCCCCGGGAAGAATTCAATGTACCGGATAATGAATCATGATTGTTGTTATTGATAATGACCATCATTCCCCCGATGTACAGATCATTCTTGGTAAGCATGGCGATATGCATAACTTTATTAT
>DAHXOM010000020.1 GCA_027364825.1 bacterium
TTGTTAAAGGCCTATAAATTCCCCAGAGAAAGGGCATTTAACAAGCAATTAATTTACCAATCGTGAGCTATTGGTATCAAGCCGGTGTTATGTGATATAAAATACAGAAGTAATATGGATATGTTTATGGAGATCAAAGGAACTGTTGAAAGAGTCACCTTCTACAACGAGGAGAACAATAACACTATAGCAAAGCTAAAGGTCAGCGGAAGGCATGACCTCGTGACAGCGGTAATCCGATAACGTTTATAACTGCTTGAGAAACATATGGGCTGTGCAGGGATCGAACCTGCGACCCGCTGATTAAGAGTCAGCTGCTCTACCAACTGAGCTAACAGCCCAACGAAAGATAGTAAATAAAATATTAAATAAGGGTAAATAGTCAAGCATTATGTTCACCCCGTTAGAAAGCCTCGCCCTCTATGGTGGAGATAGTATGACAATTTTTAATTCATTATAGAAAGAGTGTGGTCTTAAGACAGGTTCTTTCTAACGGGGTTACCGTATATTTGATAGGAGAATGATGGCCTCGTTTATACCTTAATACACCGGCATATACTTTCTGGATTCCAGCTTTCGCGGGAATGACAGCTGAAACGCTTTCATGCAATGTCATACCATTTGACAAAAACACGATGATCCTCTACTGTAATTTTTACCCCGTTAGAAGATCAACAGAAAGGGCATGGCTTTATCCTGTTCATGGTGCGGCTTTTTAACAGGGTAAACAATATGACCTATACAATAGACTGGAATAAAATTAACGAAGAGGCATCAAGCCTCCTCTCGGCATACATTCAATTCGACACAACCAATCCTCCGGGCAATGAACGCCGTACGGCGGAGTTTCTTGCAGGCATACTGAAAAAAGACGGGTTCAGTCCCGAACTCCTGAACTTCGACGACAAGCGTGCAAGTCTTGTCTGCAGGCTCAAGGGCAGCAGCAGTGAAAGTCCTCTTCTGCTCCTCAGCCACATGGACGTTGTCGGGGCTGTTGCGGGTGACTGGAAGGTCGATCCTTTTTCAGGCGCGATAAGAGACGGGTATGTGTGGGGCAGGGGCACTGTTGATTGCAAGGGCATGGGTACCATGGAACTCATGGCGTTATTGCTCTTGAAGAGGGCAGGGGTAACCCCGAAAAGGGACATCATACTGCTTGCCAGCGCTGACGAGGAAGCAGGGGGAGATGCAGGCGTAGAATGGGTGGTCAAACACCACTGGGATAAGGTTGCAGCAGGCTATGTCCTGAATGAAGGCGGCATGGGCATAAAGGGTATGTTCGGCAAAGATGTTATGATGCCTTGCTTCGGAGAAAAAGGGCCTTTGTGGATAAAATTAAAGGCAAGAGGCAAATCAGGCCATGGGTCAATGCCGACTGCTGAAAATCCGAATGACAAGCTTGTCTATGCACTGGAACGTATTGCAAAATATGAGACGAAGATAATACTTTTACCCGAGGTAAAAAGCGTTTTGCTCGAGGCCGGGAAGAGCATGAAATTTCCGGTCCCCTTGATAGCGCCGTTATTCATAAACAACCTTTTCCTCAATACCATCAGGAGGAGACTGAAGAAAATGAAAAAGGTCAACGCAATAATCAGGAACACTATTTCTATTACCAATATGAAGAGCGGCTTCAAAGAAAACGTGATCCCCTCGGAAAGCGAAGCTGTCCTCGATTGCAGACTATTACCCGGGCAAGACAAAGATGCATTTATAGAGGAATTAAGAGGTGTCATCCATGATCCCGACATCGACATAGAGACCCTGCAATTCCATGCACCCAGCGAATCGTCATCGAAAAACAGATTTATGGAAGTAATAAAAAAAGTCATTGCAAAGAACCATCCGGACATACCTTTTTATCCAATACTCGGCGCCGGGTTTACGGATTCAAGGTTTTTCCGTGAAAAAGAGGCAATAGCATACGGGTTTATTCCTTGCCTGTTCAGTCAGGAAGAGGTTGACACCATGCATGGCATCAATGAAAGGATATCCCTGAAATGCCTCGGAGACGGCATAAAAAATATATTTGACCTGTGCTGTGAGTTTTAACACGGTTTTATTAT
>DAHXOM010000022.1 GCA_027364825.1 bacterium
ATTCAGGTGCGTGGAACGTACGGGAATATAGGTCCTGCCGCAAAGGCATTCACCGGGGATGGGTTTCAAATAAGACGTGCCAAGGTGATCTTAACCGGCACGGCAGTGGATCATCTCACTTACAGGTTCCAATTCATCAGCAGGAGCGACCTCCCAACCCCCCAGCTTCAGGACGCTTATGTAGAGTATAGCAGGTTCGACTTTGCGAGGTTTGTTGTAGGTCAAATGGTGCCGCCTTTTGGCAGAGAAAGATTGGCACCGGACTGTCAGATCTATACCATGGAACGTTCTCAGATCTCGAACAATCTTGTTCCGTCATCACAGACACTTGGAAGGGATATCGGTATCGAAGCAAGAGGAGATGTATTGGATAACTACCTTGGCTATGCTGTAGGAGTGTATAACGGTACCGGTGCCAACAATGTACCCTCACACAACGCAAACAGTAATTTTCTGTATGTTGCGAGGGTCGTTACCATACCACTGAAGGAAGATGCTCCGCGTAATATTCCGGGGATCAGTATCGGAGCCTCTGTTTCATACCGCAAGGCAAATGGTTTAACCAATCTCAGCAATATACTCAACAACAGCCTGCCGTTTACCGGCACCGATTTCAGATACAATCTTGACGGGGAAATAAAGTATCAGGGATTTTCATTCATTGGTGAGTACATAAGGGCTATCATGACAAGTGATGAAACAAACATAAAATCCGTTACATCCGATGGATATTATCTGCAGGCAGCTTATTTCGTAACCCGGTATCTTCAGCCGATGGTAGAGTATCAAACATTCAATCCCGATACGTATAGAGAATCGACGAAAAATGCAAAGTGGCTCACAGCCGGATTGAACTATTATATTGTCGGCAATAAGTTCAAACTCATGGCTGATTACACCTTTGAACGTTTCGGCAAGCTTGAGGCGAACAATACCGATACGGCAAGGTTACAGTTGCAGGTGATGTTTTAAAAGGGATATGTTGACATGACAACGGCTATCATTGCAGGACTCATAACCTTTGTATTTACAGCCTTGCTTGCAATTGCAGGTTCCGGAGCTGCTTTTATCCTGATACCTATATTTATTGCACTGGGTATAGATATTCATGTGGCAATGGCAGTTGCTCTTCTGCTGAATTGTATTGCAATGTCCATTGCATCGTACAGTTATATAAAAGCCAAACTGGTACTATGGAAAGCAGCTATACCGATAATCATTGCAGCAACAGTGATGTCGCTTGTTGGTGCTTACGTGAGTCATGGCCTTAATGCGCAGGTATTGAAATGGCTGTTTGTCGGATTCCTCTTGTTTTCCGGCGCCATGATGCTCTTTTATGCGCCCAGAGAAAAGCACCAAGAGAGTTCCCCTAGCAAACAACTTACCGAGGGTATTTCTATAGGAGCGGTTGCGGGCTTTATAAGCGGCTTACTCGGTGTAGGCGGGGGTAATATCATAGTTCCCGTGCTTATATGGACGGGGATCAACCCCAAGAAAGCATCCGGTACTACGGCTGTCATTGTGATATTCTCTTCTTTCGCCGGCTTTTTAGGACATGCAACCCTCGGTAATATTAATATGGAATTGTTAGGGTTTACTGCAATAGGTTCGGCACTTGGAGCTGTTTTAGGCGCATGGCTTATGACAGAAAAGCTGAGTGCAAAACAGGTAAAGGTGCTCATTGGTATTGTGCTTATAGGCATTGCAGGAAAGATGATGTGGGGGCTTATTGTCAGATAAAACCCTGTCTACCTGCTTATGAAGGATGACATAGTATGAGAGTCAAACAATAAATTGTAAAGGTTAAAATCAAAAATAAAAAGGAGGAAATAATTATTATCAAGCCGAGAGAATATCTTGAAACAGGTTTTAAGCTTCATGGACACAAATGCCCTGCAATGCCGCTCGGACTCAGAGTAGGTGCAGCGGCTATGAACGCCCTTGGCGTAGAGCGTTCAACGGATGGCCAGCTTATAGCCCTTGTTGAACTCGGAGATGAGCACTGTTCTCACTGCTTTGCAGACGGGGTACAGGTGGTAACCGGGTGTACCTTCGGTAAAGGAAACATACATCAACTCGGCTACGGAAAGTTCGGGCTGACCCTTATAGACGTGGCTCATAAAAGGGCAGTACGTGTAGTCCCCAAGGCAGAGGTCCAGGTGGCAACAAAGAAAACGGAATTCTTCAAAAATTATCGGGAGAAAGGTGTACCTGCTTCAAAAGTACCGGCTAACGTCGTGGAACCGTTGATAGAAAAGGTAATGGATGAATCGGAAGAGCAGATTATGACCATAAGCCCAATTTTCGACTATGAGGTCGAAAAGGGTAAAGAATCATTCGCATCATTCGTGTGCGAGCAGTGCGGCGACATGGTTGTTGAAAAATACGGGCGTGTCTATGACGGGTTGAAGGTATGCATCCCGTGCCAGCAGAAGTTAATTGCGGGTTAACCAGAGACCCGCAGATCTAATGTATATGCTTATGATCATCCACGAGGTCCGTGTTGTTGATAAGTTTATCATTGATGAATAGATTCACGGCCTTTTGGACATCCGTTTCGTCGGTGACAAAGACCTCAATGCCGGCACTCTCGAGATCGTCGTATATCCGCCTGCCCATACCATGGGATATAACCACCTGACAGTCCTTGAGTGCTTCAAGGATCGGACCGTGGCGGTCAATGCCGTGGTCAGCACCTTCCAATCCCCTTGCATGTCCGGTAAAGGTATTCTCCAGATATGCCTGTGTCTTGATTACAGTACCTTCAATTCCATATATCGCAAACCCTTTTGTTCTTCCAAAATGGGAAGATATAATCTTTCCATCATCAGACGCTATAGCTACTTTCATTTTTTAACTCCCTTCTTTTTATTGTAATAAGTTCAACGGTAAAAAAAGCTTGGCCTGTTCCGGCATACTGTTCCCGGAACAGTACTCCTTATGGCTAATAATAAGCATATGCTCGTTTCGAGTCAAGGAATCGGGAGATTATAGAGGCGATAGAATACACCGCCGTCCGGACGTTATCATGATGACGATGGACACCCCTGGTATAGCCTGCGATTTCTATTTTTTGAGCAGTCTAACATCCGGCTCAAAAAAGACTTGACATTATGTTAGTAAGTGATTATATCTATAACCATGAAAAGAGAAACGACCGAAATCAGACAGGAACAGATTAAAAGGGCAGTCCTTGATATTATCTTCAAAGACGGATTGGATCAGCTCTCGACGCGGAACCTGGCAAAGAGGGTCGGCATAACAGAAGGTGCCATTTTCCGTCATTTTAAATCGAAGCGGGATATTATGCTGGGCATTATGCAGGACGTAAAATCCGACCTTATCGGCGAACTGCGGCATATTGCCCTGGGTGCCGAGGGATCGGAGAAAAGATTGTTTACCTTTCTTTGCAGACATGTAAAATATCTTCTTGAAAACAAAGGTATTACAATACTTCTCTTCTCGGAAGCGGCCCACATGAACGATAAAGAATTAAAAGATAACCTGCATGAGATCCTTTCCGAACAAAAGTCATTGATAAGCAAGATCATAAAGGACGGGATGGCGGAAGGTTTATGGAACAAGAAACTCGATGGAGATGATATCGCAACCATATACATGGGTATACCCATAACCCTGAACATCGAGCTTATATTGAACCCGGATAAATTTAACATCAACAACTTCTGCAAAAGGATGTTCATTCTTATGCAGCGTATGTTGTCGAAATAAACCCCGTTCGGAAGGCATCGGGGAAAACAATATGAAAACACTTGACAAGAAGAATTAAGGTGTTAATGTGTAAGTAAGTGATTACATATAATGGAGGAAAAAAGATGTGCCAACAAATTATATCTATAAAAGCGAAGGTGGAATCATGAGATTAAAAACATTCGTTGCAGCGGTCACTTTCGCAGTTCTATCGGCAGTATTGCTGGTCTCTCAAGCCGGGGCCGAAGATTTCTATACGCTTGATTCCGCCATAAAAGAGGCTGTACAGAACAATTACCTGGTACAGAGTACCATGGATCAGATCAAGGCGGCACAGGCACAAAAGCGCGGTGCCACCGCAGGCATGCTGCCGGAACTGACCTTTGATTATAGTGCCATAGGCTTAAAGGATCAGCCGTACCTGAAAATACCGCACCGGCCTATGCCGGTCTTCAGTGCCGGTAAACCGAATGGAGAGTATGTTTACCTTCCACCCCGTATGTATATGAACGGCACAGCTCTCATAAACTGGGAGATCGAGTTAAAGCAGCCGATCTTTACCGGGTTCGCACTCTTGAATGAGATGAAGCTTGCGGAGTTAGGCATAGATGTAACAAGGATGCAGCGAGAAGAGGCAATTTTAAACATCGCGGAAGAGGTAAAGCTTGCATACTTCAACGTTCTGCGGGCACAGAAACAACTGCAGGTTGCCGGCGAGAGGTTTTCGCAGCTGACTTCGCACGAAAAAGAGGCAAAGCATTTCTATGATCGAGGGATCGTTGCGTACAATGACCTCCTCAAGTCCCAGGTTGCTCTGGCAGATGCAGTTCAGTTCAAAACCCAGGCAAGCGCCAACCTCGATATTGCCCGGGCAAACTTTAACACGATTTTGAACAGGGACTTAAACCAGGACGTACTGTTGGAAGATATTACAACCGTGACATCATATCATGAAGACCTGTTATCATTGACGGATGAAGCACTGCAGGATCGGCCCGAGCTCAAGGCATTGGGTATAAGGGTAAAACAGGCCGCTACGCATGTACGACTTGCTGAGAGTGAATATTATCCGCATGTATTTGCCTTTGCCGCCTATACCCAGGCAGGTCAGGACGGACTCGCCGCACGAAATGAATATCAGAACCAATATAACCAGATGGTAGGCATTGGGATTAAATGGACGATATTCAACTGGCTAAAGACAACCGATAACGCACAACAGGCAGATTATACGAAATCGGCAATAAAGAACCAGCTCTATTCTTTTATGAATGCAGTAAGACTTCAGGTTAAAAGTAATCTCATAGAACTGAATACTGCGGCTGATGATATCAGTACTTCTCAGGCAGCACTTGATCAAGCAAAAGAAAATTATCGCATAACAAACCTTCAGTACGGGCAGCAGCTGGTAACCTCCACGGAGGTTTTAGACGCACAAACGTATCTGACGCAGGCTGAACTCAATTATTACAATGCACTGTATGGTTATGAAATAAGCCTGGCAAAACTTGAAAGAAGCATAGGGAGGAACGAATATGGAAAATAAAAACTTAGAAGGTAATCCAAAAGAACCTGCTAAAAAGTCAAACAACAGATCAAAAAGGAAAATAATACTGATAGTCTCTGCAATAGTGATTCTCATTGGAGTGATAGTGGAGATTCCCAATATAAGGTTCATGTTCACACATATTAATACGGATGACGCATTTATAGAGGGAAGCAGTGCCATTGTCCCGGTAGCCCCGCAGGTGAGAGGGCAGGTCCGGAAGGTGTTCATTCACGATAACCAATATGTGAAGACAGGGGATCCGTTATTTACAATCGATACTTCCGATTACACCGAAAACGCAAACAGAGCGGAGGCACAGTATCAGGCAAATAACAACGCACTGAAACAAATAGATTTATCAATATCCATGCAAAGGGAAATGCTTTTGAAAGCAGGGTATGAATTAAAGGCTGATACTGCAATGAACAAGTTGAACGAAGAAAATGCTCAGAGGTACGCAAACCTCTGGAAGGATAATGCCGTATCCAGGCTTTCTTACGATGAGATGAAAACCCGGTATGAGGTTAGTTCGGCAAAAGTGAATGTGGACCAGGCAAACATAGACCAAATCCAGACAAGCATTAAAAATTTAAAAGAAGAATTAAAAACAAAGACCTATGCTACCAAGGCATTGGAAGCCGGATATAAATTGGCTATGATCAATTTGCAGAGGACGACAATATATGCCCCCTGCGACGGTTATGTTACCAAAAAGAATGTAAATCCGGGTGCTTATGTTATGCCGGGCATTCCCTACCTCGCTCTGGTGAATCTTGATAATATATGGATTGCAGCCAATTTTAAAGAGACCGATATTCATAAGATAAAGATCGGAGCGCCGGTTACTATCAAGGTTGATGCGTATCCGGGAAAGACATTCAAGGGGCATGTTGCAAGCTTCCAATCCGGCAGCGGTTCTGCCTTCAGTCTGTTGCCGCCGGAGAACGCAACCGGAAACTTTATCAAGGTGGTGCAGAGGGTGCCGGTGAAGATTGTGCTGGATAAAGCGTCATATACGGATACCCCGTTGTATCCGGGCTTGTCGGTTTACCCGTATGTACAGATAGAACATTAACCGGGAACAAGACAATGACGAAAACCAATAAATGGCTTGTGACCCTGGCGGTTATCCCGAGCACAACGCTCTTCAGTATAGATATGAGTGTTGTCAACGTGGCATTGCCCTATATCAAAGGGTCCATGTCGGCATCTATAGAAGAGATAACCTGGGTAATAACCGGTTATATGCTCTCCGGTGTCGTATTAATGCCGCTGGTCAGTTTTTTTAGCTCGCTTCTGGGAAGAAAAAACTATTACATGCTGTCGGTCCTCCTGTTCACGGTCAGTTCCTTATTATGCGGTGTTGCATGGAATCTGCAGTCTATCGTTGTGTTCCGGCTCTTACAGGGTATGGGCGGCGGCGCGCTGATCCCGCTTGCACAGGCAATCCTTGCAGAGACGTTCCCGCGCGAAGAACAGGGAACCGCAATGGCGATATTCAGCCTTGCCATTGTCCTTGGCCCTGCGATAGGCCCTTACCTGGGCGGATGGATTGTTACGAACTATTCATGGCCATGGGTTTTTTATGTTAATCTGCCCATTGGTCTGATCAACCTTGTTCTCCTGTATATGTTTATCGAGGATCCTCCCTTTATTCAGAAGCTCAAGGGAGGCGTGGATTGGTGGGGCATCATCTTTCTGACCGTCGGACTGGGTGCAATGCAGATCGTTTTAACAGATGGAGAATATAAAGACTGGTTTTCTTCAAACTATATTGTAACATTGACCATAATCTCGGCGGCTGCGATAATCCTGTTTATTGCAAAAGAACTCTTTTCAGAGCATCCTGCTGTCAATTTAAAGGTTTTAAAAGATATAAACCTTTCCGCAAACTCCTTTCTCTCCATGGTTTTCAGTCTGGGCATGTTCGGCAGTCTTTTCCTTTTGCCCATGTTCCTCCAGAATATCATGGGGTATTCTGCCTATGACGCGGGACTGGCAATAATGTCACGGGGGCTTGCAATGGCTTTCGCAATGCCATTGGCCGGGAAGCTCTTCAATAAATTGGGTCCAAAACTTCTTGTCGGTATTGGATTTATATTGGCAATAGTATCATCCATACAACTCGGCAGCCTCAGCCTGGACATGGGGTTCTGGGAAATATTCTGGCCGCAGTTTATTCAGGGTATAGGGTTCGGCTTCATTATCGTTTCCCTGAATGTGTCGTCGCTGCTCACCATAGAGAATAAATTCAAGACAGATGCGTCAGGATTGTATAATTTGATCCGGCAGGTTGCAGGCTCTATCGGCATCGCTATCCTTGCGACCATGATGGACAACAACGTTCAGATGAACCACGAGGTGCTCGGAAGAAATGTGAGCGTTTACAATACCCCGAGCCTTATGCTGTTAAAGCATGCGGCTGCACTCACCCATGCTCCTGTCGCTTATCCGCCGACGCAGAAGGCTTTGACCTTGATGAACGGACTTATCACCAAACAGGCGTTTATGATTGCATCAAACCATGCCTTCTTGTTCATGGCACTTGCTTTTCTGATAACACTGCCGATTGTATTCGTGTTAAAGGGTGTCAAAGCCGCGAAGAACGGATCGGAGAAGGCAGAAGCACCGACCATGGAGATATAGTCAGCCGGAACATACCATAAACAAACGCAATCCTCCGATCGAAGATTATAACAGAACGTTTGCCCCGTTCGGCGGAACAGACTCCTTCAGGGGCAAGGATAAAGGGATACCGGACTTGTTTACCGAGTATGTTACGCTCTTGCCCATGCCTTCGCGCCGCAGCAGGCCTGACGCAAGGAGGTTTCTCAGCATACGGATCGTCGTGCTTTTTGAAAGCTGTGTTTGTCGTATACAATCGCTTGTGGTAACGGTTTCATTCTCCTGTATAAATTCCAGCAGCTCTTTTTCTTTATTCGTTATGTCGTCCATGGCTTTCCTGGATTGAAGACCTTTTGCGTTAAGAGGTCCTGGAGTATGGTTCTCTTCTTTTGTTTGCCTCATCCTGGTCTTCAATGCTGTCTTTGAAACAAATGCACAGGTGTAAAGTGCCGTGACCTGTATGAACGTCCTTGAAAGCTCCGCAGGCACGCGGTCCAAAAGGTGGATTGCAACGAACAGCCCTGCTGTAATATACAGGATTCCCCAGAACAGGACAGCCACGTCCCCGCGACGTATCCTGCGTATGTATTCTTCGGGTGTAAGCACGGTGTCGGATTTCCGGACCCACCGGGTAATCTCTTTTTTGCCCATGTAAGCGAGCTGGATGATAAGGTACATGGTTGTTGTCAGCTCAATTGCCTTTATCTCGGTTTTTTCCGAAAGACCTAAGAAGCTATTTAAAGGCCGCAGGACGGATGGCATAAGGTTCAGCCATTCCCAGACAATCAACACAAGCTGGACAAGCGTTATAAACCATAAAAGGAAAAAAAGCTTATCTCCAAGCTCCCTTTCGGCAATCCCGATCTTTTTCTCGTACGATTTGTCTATATCCATAAAACCTCTCGACATTCTCATGTCATTTTCGTGTCAAATCGTGTCATTTTTTCATGTTTGAGTGTCATGACACGAATAACTTACTATAATATAAAGTCTCTTACAAACTTAGCTTAAAAGTGGTAATATAGATATAATGAATCTATGTCAAGGTAATTATTCGTTAATGTTCTGAGCTCCTTTATCCATGCTTATCAGCGGGCAGAAAGGCTGGGAATTTTTCGTGTCATTGCGTGTCAATACGTGTCACGACACGCATAACTATTTGTAATATAAAAATATACCCTTCTATAATGCTTGACAGATAAATCAACAGCCTGCTTAATATGACTATTGTCAGTCAGGTTAGAATATAGAAAAGGACCACGGATAAAGTAGTCGACTACACTTATAAAGGGAGTGAACTATGAAAAATGGTTTAAGAATCTTGTTTGTTATTGCCATGGTCATGGCAGTAGGCATGGGAAGCGGCTGCGGTAGTAAGAGCAGCGGAGGCGGCATATCAAAGCCGGCAGCGCCGACGAATCTCACTGCAACACCAGCGGACTCGCAGGTAACGCTTCAATGGAACGCGTCAAAAGGTGCAACAAGCTACAACGTTTACGATGCAACCGTATCGGGAGGACCATATACCAGAACAGGTACGGCAACGGCTACGAATTACACGGTTAAAGGACTAACCAATGGTACGAAATATTATTTCGTAGTTACCGCGGTGAACAATGCAGGGGAGAGCGGGTACTCGAACGAGGCAAACACAACGCCTGAGCCTGCTACAACGAAGCCAAATCCTCCGGCTAACCTTATTGCAGCTGCCGGGGATACAAAGGTTGCTCTTACCTGGAACGCGTCCGTGGGCGCAACAAATTACA
>DAHXOM010000124.1 GCA_027364825.1 bacterium
GTTTTATAGCGATAGAATATCTGTCCTGGAATACTGGGAATTTTCTAACGGGGTTTATTTCTTTCTTTTAGTATGCTAATCTTCTTACAAGAGTTTCAAATGGATAAATATTTTGAAATTACTTTGATTGTCCCTTATGTGTCCCAGAAATCTGAGATGCTGGTGGCGTTTTTGCTGAACACAAGGAAAGAATATCCTCCTTCCGTGCTCAAAGAAATAAACCTGTACAGCTGGTCTTCAAGCGATACCATGGGAATATCTCTGTCTTTTGATTTTTCTTCTTTTCTTCCGCACTACCTTGATAAAATTTCTTCATGGTCTGAAAAGTTAGAGGCAAAGATGTATAACCTGATGATGATGGGGGAAAAGGAGAGAGAGGCTTTTAAGAGCAAACTACCCTTAACTTCAGACGTGAAATTTGCAGGGGACTTCGACATTCCGGCTGCCCTGAAAAGTATCCTCACGAGGACCAATGCAACCACAGGAAGAAAGTTTCCCAGATACACCATATCCATTAAGGTTACCTTCAAATCAAAAGAACAATTTATCGAGGATTATGCAAAGGATATTTCCAAGGGAGGTATATTTGTAGCTACGGACAACCCGCTTCCCCTGGAATCAAAAATAGAGCTTGTATTGTCTTTGCCGGATTCGAAAAACGAGGTAAAAATTATCTGCGAGGTAGTGCATGTTTTCAGCAGCGACCAGGCTAAACTCCTCGACAATAAACGAGTAGCCGGTATGGGGGTGCAGTTTTTGGAATTCGAAGGGGACGGACAAAAGGTCCTGGAAGCATACTTCAAATCCCTGAACTAGCCCCGTTAGAAAATGTGTAGATAGAACGGCATCATGGTCAGATAGTTTTATAGCGAGAGAATATCTGTCCTGGAATAATGGGAATTTTCTAACGGCCAAGTAGAGTTCTACGGACATGCCCGTTAGTATCAAAGGTGGTTTACCCCGTTAGAAATGCCCTCATTCAAATCGGATACAGAAGACCATATCGTTTCGTTCTAATTTAGGACATTTCTAACGGGGTTAATCCGCAATCATATATTCCATCAGGCCGAAGAGCAGGAGTGAATCCCTTTTTAACCTGCGCACGGTTGCAAACCCTGCCTGCTTGAGCAATGCCGGTATCTCTCCCTTTATGTTGGAGTCAACCGCGTCACTGTTTGAATAGGCGTGCTTTTCGAAAAACAAAAATGGCGATGCCATCAGCTTTATAAAGACGTTCGATGGTTCTCCTATATCGAAAATAAGAAATTTTCCGCCCGGCTTGAGGACACGCCGGATCTCCCGGAACCCCTGCTTCTTTACGCTTACAGGAAGGTGGTGTGCCATGAGTGTGGAATATACCTTGTCGAAGGATGCGTCTTGAAAGGGGATTTTTTCTATGGCGGCAAGCCGGAAGTCTATTGTTAATTTCAGTTTGTCTGCCTTGTGCTTTGCCACGGCGATCATGTTCGCAGACGGATCGATTCCCGCAACCGCGCCCTGCTTTCCGACCAGGGGCTTGATGAGGCAGGCAAGCTCTCCCGTGCCGCAGCCCACATCAAGGACACGTTCGCCCTGCTGCGGCGGCAGTACTTTGAGCGTCTTCGCACTGCGGTACCTGCTGACCGTAAAAAAATCAAAGGTCTTTGCAGGATGTCTTAATATATTGCCCTCTGTTTCCAGGTCTTTTAACACTTTCTTATCATTCATTTTAACCCTCCTTCTCTTTCTCCATAGCTTTCTTCTTGAGTCCTTTGGGCATTTTTTCAATGGCATACCGTAGAGCCGTACGGGGCATTATAGCTTTTTTCTTCATGATGTAATCAAAAATTTCTTTCCGGTGTGTATGGCTCGCCGCCTTGAGCAGCCAGCCATAGCCCTTTTGTACCAGGTCGTCCTGATCCAAGAGCAGGATATCGGCAATTTCCAGAATATCCTTTAAAAATTTCCCCTGTTTGGCAGGAACAATAAGCGATACCGCAGAGGCCCGGCGCACCCAACGGTTTTTCGATGCTGCCCAATCTTTTAAACCCGGCATCTGTTCAGGATACATTTCCATAAAAGCGCCGACCGTATGATTGCAAAGGGTATCGCACGATGCCCAGTTACCGACAAAATTATTTATCCATTTTTCGAATACTTTGAAATCCTCCGGTCTGAAATCCTTGCGGACGGAATAAGCCCAGAGGCATGCAATAAATGATTCTTCCAGATAGCCCGATCTCCAGAACTCTTCGCATAAATCAAAAACTTCTGTTTTCTTTTGGTCTTTGATTTCTTTCAAGAATGCTTTCCCGATTTTGATTGCAACCGGGGTTTTTACTCCGTACAGCTTGATTTTTTCTTTAAAAAAACGGCGGTTGCTTTTTTTTGTCTTTGGGTCGCTGTTTCTCTTCAGCTCCCGGCGGATGCTATTGACTATACTGCTCATGGTTTGCTTTTCCGGCTCCTTATTCGGAATAGGCCTTATAGATCATATACGACCTATCCCTGCCAGAAAATCAAGTATTCTTAAAACAGCTTCCCCCGCAGGGCCTGCACTGCGAACGAACCGAAGAGCAGGAGGAACACGGAGATGAAGATAAATAATAAGGGAAAGGTCATCTTCACTGGCGCCTCCATGGCGAGCTTCTCCGCCCTCTGGAACCGCCGTGTCCTGAACTCCTGCGACTGGATCCTCAATGTCCTCGCAAGCCCGGACCCGAGCTCGTCACTCTGGATAATGGCATTTACCAGGGATGTGATCTCAGGTATGCCGACGCGTCCTGACATATCGGTCAAGGCCTGCCTGCGTGCCTTTCCCATCCTGAGCTCCTGCAAGAATTGAAAAAGCTCAATGTTCAATATGCCTTTCTTTGATTTCTCGACGACCCTGCTTACACTTCCGGTCAGATCAAGCCCTGCTTCAATGGACAGGGTAAGCAGGTCGAGGGTGTACGGAAGTTCTTTCAAGATGCTGTTCCTGCGCTTCTTATAGAGCTCCCGTAACCACAGGTCCGGATAAAAAAATCCCGCGATGCAAAGTATCAAGGTAACGGAAATCGAGAAGCCGAGTGCCAACGAGATAATGACCATACATAAAGCTGCAAGTTCTTTCAGCGCAAGAAACTCTTCAGGTGTCAGGCACAGCGGCTCTCCTGCAAGCAAAAGCCGTCTCTTTGTCCTGGAAAAGTAGCCGGACAGCTTATCCTTTTTGGGATGAATACTTATCATAAAGCCCGCTCCCCTTACAAAAATTCTGAATAAGGGGGAACGCATAAGGGTTTCTCTTGCCGGTTTTATTCTGCCCTGTCTTTCTGCCGCTCCTTTTTCAAGAAGGGCTGTTGTTATCATAGACGCGCACAGACCCGCGAATAGGCTTGTCAGCAGGATATACCCGACACTCATACATCTATCCTTATTATCTTTGCTATAAAAAATGTGCCTATGGCTTCAAACAGGGCGATGATAAACAGGATAGCCCAGCCGATCGGGTCATTGAACAGGGGCATGATAAGGTTCGGATCAAGCTTATAGAGTATAAAGCCGAGTGCAATAGGCATAAGCCCTATGACAATGCCCTGCATGCGCCCCTGTGCGGTAAGTGCCTTTATCTTGCCCTGGATGGTATTGCGTTCCCTCAGTGTGTCCGCAATACTGTCGAACATCTCGGACAGGTTGCCGCCCGCATCCTTTACAACATTCGTTGCTGTTACAAATAAATTAAGATCCTCACTATCAACCCTTTCCCCAAGGTTTACGAGCGCCAGTTCCAGCGGCACGCCAAGGGCAATTTCCTTGCCGACCATGGACAGCTCCTGTGAGAGTGGTACCGGATACTGTCCGGCCACCCTCGCAATTGCCTGCTGAAGCGACAGGCCGGATTTCAGGGCATTGCTGATAATGCCGATTGCATCGATAAACTGCTCATTGATCAGCCTTAAGCGCCTCTTGCGCATGATGGTGATCCACAGCTTTGACAGGAGCAAGCCTGCTGGAGATACAACTAGCCCTGCAATTGCACTGCCTGTTACAGCAGAGATAAGAACAAACACAACAAAGCATGAGGTGATGTTGAGATAGAAGAGCTTCTGGGGCTCCATCTTTACATAAAGCTCGTCAAGTTCTTTGACCTGACTGGCAACCCTATTGATATAGGCTTCGGTACTATATTCAAGAATGGTAGTACCTTCAAAGACCATAATGAATATACTGATGCCTGCAAGTATTGTTGCCCCGAGCATCAGAAATATCATTGGAAGATCTCCTGCGGCACATCGACACGGTGTGCGCGTAGTTCTTCGACAAACTTCGGAACAAAACCTGTCGATTTGAACCTGCCCATGATTTTTCCGTCCGGATCGACCCCGCTTGTTTCAAACAAAAAAATATCCTGAAGTATAATAGTATCACCTTCCATGCCCTGGACTTCAGAAACTGCCGATATACGCCTTACCCCGTCCTTGAACCTCGTTTGCTGAACAATAAGATCGATGGAAGACTTTATCTGCTCTTTTATCGCCTTCATGGGCAGTTCCATACCGGACATCAAGACCATTGTTTCAAGCCTTGATAAGGCATCCCTGGGGCTGTTTGCATGAAGCGTTGTAAGCGACCCATCATGGCCGGTGTTCATTGCCTGAAGCATATCAAGTGCCTCTCCACCCCTGCACTCGCCGACGATGATCCTGTCCGGCCGCATTCGTAAAGCATTCCGTACAAGCTCACGTATGGTTATTTCACCTCTGCCTTCTGTGTTTGCGGGTCTCGACTCAAGGGAGACAACATGAGGTTGGTTGAGTTTTAGTTCTGCAGAATCTTCTATAGTGAGGATCCGCTCATCAGCGGGTATAAAGTTTGAAAGCACATTGAGCAGTGTTGTTTTACCGGAACCAGTACCGCCTGACACAACAACATTCTTTCTTGTCCGTATGGTTATCTCGAGAAAAGCCGCTATCTTTTCCGTAAGTGAGCCGAATCTTATAAGATCATGGATCGTGTAAGGTGTTTTGGAGAACTTTCTTATGGTGATGGTCGGCCCCTTTATTGCAAGGGGAGGGATTATTACATGCACCCTTGACCCGTCCTTTAAACGCGCATCTACCGTTGGTGAGCTTTCGTCTATCCTCCTTCCGATAGGAGAAACAATCCTTTCAATAACATTCAGTATTGCTCTGTCGGATGAAAATCTAAGATGGGTCCTTTCAAGCCTGCCGTTTTTCTCTATGTAGATCTGATCTTTTGCGTTTACCATGATCTCATTAATAGTTTTATCTTCGAGTAATGGCTCTAATGAGCCAAGTCCGAGGGCTTCGTCGATTATGTCCTTGACCAGGCTTGCTTCGTCGATTTGACCATCTAAGGTATTACAAGCTTTCAATTTACAGATAATACTCTTTATAGTGTCGATAGCCTTGCGGCGTACCTCCCCTGTCTTCAATTTTGAAAGATCAATATTTTTAAGATCAAGCTCATCAAGCAGCTGCCCGTGTATCTCCTGCTTTAGCTTGTCCAGCTTTTCTGCATTTTTGTTTTGCTGTACGGAATAGGGGAGGGCAGGTTCATGTATGAGATCAGGATGATTTGTTTTTTCTTCCGGAAATTCTCGAGTTCCATTGGTCTGTCCTATATTCACCATGTGTTTTACAAAAACTTCATGAAATCCTATTTTTAGCCTATCACCTTCATGTAAGATCACAGGTTCTGATAACAGCCGTTCATTGTAAAATGTTCCGTTAGAGCTATTCAAATCAACCGCCAGCCAGGTGTTGTCTTGATTGTATATCTTCAGATGCTTCCTTGAACACAGGTTGTCTTCAAGTTTTATGTCTGCATCTTTTGATCTGCCGATAATCACCTGCGACTCTAAAATTCTTGTAAGTATAGTTGTATCTCTATGAACAATTTTTATCTCAAGCATAGATCAGTCCATTGGATCATACCCAAGGGATTTGTTTGCATCGTTATATCTCCGGTTCATATCCTTTATTCTGGTTGTATCAATACTTCCAGGTCTTATGATTGCCGGTGTTATAAACACAAGGAACTGTGATTGGGAGTACTGGTATTTTCTGGACTTAAACAACTCACCCAAAATGGGTATGCTCCCTATTAAAGGAAACTTTGCAACACTTTTAAACCCCTTATCATTTAAAAGCTCAGACAAAACCAGTGTCTCACCCTGTGTCAGATTTACAACTGTTTCTGTTTTTCTTGTGACGAATGCGGGCAGATTTATACCATTTGCAGAGACGGCATTTGCCATATCAATATCGCTTGTCTCTGCATGTATTTTAAGACTTATATTGTTAAACTCGTCGGTTGCAGGCTGTATATTAAGGATCACTCCAAACTCTTTCCAGTTTACGTTTGTTTGTCCCAGAGTCGATGTGGTTGGTATCGGGATTTCACCGCCTGCTATAAAACTTGCTTGATCGCCTGAGCGGCAAACAAGCACCGGGTTGCTCAAAACCCTGCCAAGATTATTATTCACCATCATATTAAACACAAAGCCGAAATCAGAGAGTATAGAGCCTGCAATGGAAAAGGCTCCTATGCGGGGCTGACTATCTATTGCAGGATACGCACCCTTGAACTCGGTTGATAGGGGAATTGTCTGAGGCCAGCCAATGCCGATATTTTTTGCAAATCCCTTGTCAACCTCCATCATCTTAACATCTATCTGTACCATCTTATCAAGGCGTACAGCATTTTTCTTTACAAAATTAATCACCTGAGGGTACAGAGAAATTACTTTCTCTATTTTGTCATAATCATCGGCTTTTATTACCTGACCTCCAAGCACAACCCTGTTGCCGATAACATTTACCGTTACACCTTCGACGCCGTATAAGAGTTCCTTAACATCAAAAGCTACAAGCTTGAGGTCTTCTATAGTTACCCGTATCGTGTAGTCCCTTTTTTTACCCGAGACCTGCCATACGGACAGGTTTGTTATGCCTCTTGATATGCCCGTGACCATAAGTTGGCTGCTGTTTATAACCTTTACGCTTGCTATTGTTGCATCGCCGATTGCAACCTTTGATATGTTTGATTGTTCTATAACCCTGCTTTGTCCCTGCACAAGGGATATTATGTTTTGGTCGGCATGGGCAATCTGTGATATTAAACCAAGCAAGCAAATCAGAAAATAGGTCCTATAAGACCTATACGACCTATTTGTCCTATTTTTTCTATTATTCCTGTTTCTTCGATTTTCACCCATTCCCTACTCTCCACCTTTACCTTTTATGACCCTGATGTTGCGCTCATGCTGGATCTGTTTCAGATTGCCGATTTTCATGATGTCTTCCCATCCTACTACCGGCAGGTTTTCTTCTGTTTGTAGGTTATCAGCGTTCCTCAGGATAAAATTCAACCTTGCTCTTTCAGAGGCAAATGTAAGCAGTTCAGCCTCTATCGTTGAAACAGCAAGGGTTAAACTGCCGTAGCTGTAAGGTTCAGATTCCCGGAGCCCGCTGCCCCATATCCCTCCTGTTGCGAGCACCGTAACATTCTGGAGCAATGTGATGGTTGCAAGTTTGGTTGTGCCTGCTAACGATGGAAATAAAAATGTGCCGAGTATATCTACATGATCACCGGGTCTTATCAAACCGGACACACTGCTCTGGTTATCAACTGCAATGGATATTGCCCTTTCGCCGTCCTTTATGAGAGAGGTAAAACCTGAACCTTTGGCAGCTCCGAGCATTGTCCATTGAAGTGGTTCTCCCTTTTCCACTTGCATTACAGCCCTGTGTCCTGCAACAGCATCTTCGTCCTTTTGCTGTATAGTGTTGTGAGAGATGTATCTTTTTGGTTGGGGTAGCGCAATAAGGTAATCTTTGGTAATGATTGTGCCAGGTTTAATATCTTTTTTTGCAACAAGGACATCAACGGTCTCAAGTTCGCTGTAAACAGAATGTCTGAATGCCGCGAGATAAAGCTGGAGCAGTATTATTGCAATCACGCCGCTCCCAATGCCTATGATCAACTTTTTATTTCTATCAAGTTTCATAACACCTCCTGCAAATCCCCCCGGCCCAAGCGGGACTTGGGTCGTATAGATTTGTCTTGAATAAAGGGAATAGTTTCGTCATTTCTTACTTTTCATGGAATTGGCAGGGATATGAAAGCGATTAGAAATCCAAAATACCTGACCATTGCAGTGCCAAGCATTTTCACTGCGATTCCCGCACTTATAGCAAGAACAGCAGTAACAAGCAGATATTCCACCATTGCCTGGCCTTTATTTGTTTTTGACAGCGTAGGTAATGATTGAAACATCGTTTGATTCCTCTTCCACATTTACTATCAGCAGGCGCCTGGCCGATTGATACACAGCCATACCGTTGGCTTCACGTAATTTATTGTAACCCTGCGCTTTGAGCCGTGAATCGTAATAAACAAGCACAGCATTGGCGGTTGCCTGTGCCTTGTAATGTCCTATGGAGAATTGTTTTGTTTGCATGGTATTTATCTTTTCGGCAGACGGATAAGCAGGCAGGTCTTCAGAGTCGTGGATACCGGTATCTAAAAAACTGTTTACGTCAAATCCTTTATCCAGTTTTAAGCTCACATATTTTGTGGAATGTCCGTTCACAAAGCCCATGATAGGCTCTATCGTTGACATCAGAGCGCCGGGCGAGGATAGCCTTCCTTTATCGATGCCTCCATGCATAAGCACGGACAGTCCGCCGTTTTTATCACGGTAAAACGGAAGCGATTTATTGTTGCGCACCTTTGAAAGCAGTGCTCCATCATCGTCCTGATTCCGGACAAGCATATCCATGTCCTGGCCATTCACTTTAAAATGCAGTGTTTTGTGCGGTATATTGGCAAAGACACCTTCGGAAGAAAACAGGTCGTATAGGGTGCTTTTACTTTTGGATACAAAAAACAAACTAACAAGCAAAGAGACCATTACTATGAATCGTACATGTTTTTTATGATGCTTGGCCATGTTAGTTGCCGAAGATAGAGGGATTTTCAAGATCAATGCTGGTATTTCCACCATTGCCGCTGCTACTGCCGCTACCATTTTGGAACCCTTTTGCCACAGCAATAGCCCAGAGACCGTACTTTAATGCCTTTCCTGTAATGCCGCTTTCCTTCCATGTGTCCATAAACACAAAATGTCGCGCACCTGTATGAGCAATTATAGATGAAAAGGGATAGTTGCATCCGGTTACATCAATGGCGGTTCCCTGTATACCTGCCACTTTTCCTAAGACATCTACAAGATCTCCAAGTGAATTTCCCGCAAATCCAATATCTGGCTCGGGATGGCTTATAAGGAGAGTAGAGCTTTTATTGAAGAACAGTGCTTTTAATGCGTTTGCCGATGGTTCATTACCATCGTGTCTGCCGGCATACCATGCGACATATCTTACAGCTGAAACGGTACGCTGTTTTAAAACGAGCAGCCTGGTAAAGAAGAGCACACTGCTGAGCATGAGCAACAATACCGGGAATATAATTATGAATTCTGTGAACGACTGACCTGCTGTGGTGGTAGGCTGCTTGATAATGTCATTCTGAGGCGTAGCCGAAGAATCCAAAAACAGACCCTTCGCTTTGCTCAGGGTGACAACGTGGTTATCGGTGGGACATAAAGCAGGACGATTCATGAATTGCCCTACTTTTAATTTATTAATTCTCGCGCTCATAAACTCCATAGTTTCTCAATGCAGTATGAGTTTCTCATCTATATACTTCATTACGCTGTTTGAAGATTTCAGTCCGATCTGCCGTGCGATAGCCTTCAGAGCTGTGAATCTCGTAAGATGTGCATCCCAATCCATTTCCAGCAAAATATCCCCTGGTTTCGTACTCGGACTTTGAGGTTTTGCCTGGGAAAGCGCAACAAAGCCCCATGGATTTCTATTTTCAGGAAGCAAATTTTTATTGCTGATAAACACCGGCGGGTTCTTCTTTCCAAGGTCTGTTGTAGCAACTGCCATAAAAAGAAATTCTTCAGCCCTTGGATGTAGTTTCATAGGGAACGGCAGTTGTGAAGGAGGGCTTGTTTTTGTGGTTGTTTTTACAGACAGATCAAGCTTGCAAAAGTCTTGCTTTTTCAAGGGAACGGATATGACGCTTCCCGCGCTTCCTCCCGAACTGTTGCCGCAATTTTTAACTACACAACTTACAAAATATGAAGATATTTCCTCCGGCGGTGCATCATCTTCGGTCCAGATTATTTTATCGCAAGAGCTCTGTTTTTGCATAGTGGCCGAGCAGTTATTGCAGGGATCCGGCTCGTTATAATCCGTGGTTATATAAAACCAGTCTGCATGAATACTCTTTGTACTGGTGACACCTGAGGCTGAGCCGGCAGGTTCATGTGCCTTGGTGTTTGCATCTACAGCCTGCGGGTAATTATCATAGCTGTGACTATCTTGAAATGTCGTTGATATAGCTCCATTCGAAGAAAGCGAGCTTGGATCTATTGCTTTTCCAAGCAATCCCAAAGCCTGCGACAATAAGGGAAAGATCTTATCAATCGTTTTGCCGATCTCTTTCATGATAGCACTTATCAGATCCTGAAAGTTCCCTTTCTCTACATTCAATGAGATTGCCTGCGGTGTCAGCGGCGGCGGTACACTGTCGGATGGCTGATACGGATACGGAATGGACACAGGACTATTCCGGTTTGCGCCACTTGCAAGCTCAACGGCAACAGGGACCGCATAAGGAAAGTTCTTGGCTATCTTTTCTTCGAGCTTTGACATCTCAACAGCTGTGTTCCACAATCTCCGTATAGCATTATTAGCAAAGTTCAAAACCACGGGCAGTGCAGTAGCACACGCCTCACCGATGCCCGCCCACCATAAGGTGGCAGAGCACACGCCTAATATCGCAATAGCCGCTACGATGATGATAATTAATTCAATCGTGAGCACGATGCCTTGATTCAGACCTGCTATGAGATTCAGACCACGGGCTTCCCAGACTACGCCTGCCATGGACGCACTGTCCGCTGTATTCTGCATATCCATTTTGTAGGAAAGCTCCCTGCCGACATTAGCAACAGCGGCAATGAAGATAATCAGCGTAATAAGCGTGATTACGACAAATACCACTGCCTGCCCCTGTTCTCCATGAGAACTGTACCGCAAATTATTTATACTCATGGACACTCCTGTCTTACAATCCTGCTTATGCCGGTTTTGCTTTTGTCGGTGTGATATTGGGATCTGCCGTTCTTATAGGTGCCGGATTGGTATACCTCATCATTCGTGTAGGTATGCTTTATACCCTGATTGTCAATGTATGTATAAACACACTTGGATGGATCCGACGGGAGCGGATCATGAAGTGCCTCTACGGTGAGCGTTGCTTCGGAAGATAATGGGTAAAAATAATCAGTCTTAATAATGGAAGATATTGAGCCTATCCATCCATTATCAGATCCAGTGTAATTGGAGAGTATGTTTAAAATACCGGAACTTCCTGTGCCTATTATTTTGTTAACAATTGGTATTGCAAGCAGGGTAAGATAATCTATGTGTACGGTAATGTCATCACTGGATTGCGACGGGTTTGTTACAATCTTTGCATCTGTAAATTGTTTTGCATACGCATACCGCAAAAGCAGGGTGCTTTCATCTCCAAACATGCGTGCGATATTGTTGAAAACACCCGAAACGACGGATAACCCGGCCATTGCATCAACACGAGGAGATATCGGTGTCATAGATAATTTTGCTGCTTCGGCAATATCTTCCGGGTTGTCAGGCTGCACAATAGCAACCCGCGCTGCATTGAATGCAGCGTATTCGACAAAGAGCTTTGTCTGCGCAAGCAGGGACACTTGAACGATTGCAAGTACGATAATGAGCACAAGCGGGAATGCAACCACAAACTCCACCATGGTCTGGCCGGATGAGAAACGGCCTTGCTGCCCGCCGTTTTGGTAAGGCGGGGTATGGCAGGAGGAGGGCAGGGCAAGCCCTGCCCCTACATTATTTTTCCGGATTAATCCGTTCACTGTCCCGAGCTTTCTTTTTCCGGCGCACCTTCATTGCTCTGGGTTGTCACGCTTTCTATCTGCTGGCCTGCGGTCTTTACGCCTTTGATGAGCCTGTTGCGGAATACGCCGAACACCGCTATCAGGGCTATGGCAACGAGCAGGACGATCAGGATGTATTCTGTCATGCCCTGTCCTCTTTGTCCGTCCTTTTTGGCTTTAGAAGCAAGATTGTAAAAAACCATATTTACCTCCATTATGACGATTTATTATCGTATAGCACTTAGGGCGTTCGGTTTGTCAAGGAAATCGTGCGCAGGAGGTTTTGCAACGGTAAAGCGGCAGCGTTACAGCCCCTTATACCGTCAACATGAGCTTTACGTCCCTGAACTTCTCATTCCTGTATCATTTTTGATTGGATTATGTCGTTCTGTCAGGAAAATAAAAGGGGCACGCATCAGCGTGCCCCTTTGCATTGTTTATGTTTTCTCTGAGACTATCTGCCTTGCGACTGTCCCCTGGATTTGTCCTGGGACTTGTTTTGGCGTTTCTGCTGTCCCTGTCCTCGTCCTTGCGGGTGTCCCTGCGGCTGACGCTGGTACCTCTGCCCCTGAGGATGTCCTTGCTGGGGCTGATGCTGATACCTCCGCCCCTGAGGGTGTCCTTGCTGCTGACGTATTTGTTGCTGATGTCTTATGACCTCGGGCTGCCTTTGATATTGCTGCTGTCTTTGGTATCTGATGCCCTGTCTCTGCTGTATGGTGCGGGGGTGGTAGTTCTGGACGCCCCATGCCTTTTGCCTTTCCCAATACCTGTTATTATGCCAGCCTCTCCAGTTGTGCTGAAGTTCCCTGTCGGGAATGCGTTGATAATTCCATGGGTGTCCCTGCCAGTCACGGTCCCTGTAGTATTCTCTCCAGCGCGGGTCTACGTCATAATAGAAATACGGAACGCGGTTATAATAACCCCAGCCCCTGTTATAATAGCGTGATCTGTACCAGCCGCCTTGCCATGGACGCCACCACCATCCATTCCAGAAAAACAAGTCTACCCCTGCATTCGGGTCAACGTACACATCGTTCGTATCAGGCAGTACTATTACATTCGGCGGAGCTTCGAATACGATGGGCGGAGGCAGAGAGATTCCGATGCTTACATCTACCCCTGCCATGGCTGGCAGAGGAACGGAAATTACCAATGCCCAAAGAATTGTCCCTAAAAGTAACTTTTTCATTTTGTTTCCTCCTTTGTCAGGTAACCTGAATCCTTTATGGCATATACTATTAAATATTTGATCGGTCAATTTTTAAATCATTATTCCCGGAGACGGAAAAGTCTACCAGGTTTCTCCACTCCTTGGTCGAGGGAGATGTCTCACGGCCACTGGGGGCCGGTGTACGGGAAATACTGCGGGCCTTTTGCAGCTCCGATCAGCTTCGTTACCGTATCATCGCCATAATTTGCGACCCACACAGTGCCTGCCCGGTCGATCGCAATTGCACCAGGCTCTGCACCGGCAGTATATGTCCCTATGATCCTGCCGCCGGAGTCGAGCTCGGTAACCCGGCTGCTGTATTGGTTCGTCACCCAGACATTGCCCGAAACATCTATGGCTATTCCATGGGGAGATGTCCCCGCAGTAAACGTCCCCAGGAGTGTACCGCGTGAGTTGAGTTTCGTAACCGTGTTGCTGCCGTTATTGGCAACCCAGACATTGCCGGCCCTGTCGATCGCTATACCGAGAGGATTTGTCCCGACGGGATAGGTCCCTATCCGTGCGCCGCTTTTGTTGAGCTTCGTAACGCTGGCGCTGTCGTTATTCACAACCCAGACATCCCCTGAGCTGTCTATGGCTATGTCCCAGGGCATTGTCCCGACTGTATAGGTTTCCATGGTTACCCCGGAGGCTGAAAGCCTGGTTATCGTAGAATCAAAATAATTGGCAACCCAGATATTCCCGGTACTGTCGATTGCTATGCCTTTCGGCTCCGTTCCGACAGTATAGGCCTTTATGATCTTGCCGCCGGCATTGAGTTCCGAAACGATGCTGTCGCCGTTATTGACAACCCAGACGTTTCCGTCTCTGTCGATCGCTATGCTGAGAGGATTTGTCCCTACGGGATAGGTGCCTATCCGTGAGCCGGTTGGACTCAGTTTCGTTACATCGGCACTGCCCCTATTGACAACCCAGATATCACCGGAACTGCCTATTGCCATTGCACCGGGCTGTACGCCGGTATGGATGATCCCGCATCCTGTCGAAAACATAATTGCCATCGATGAACAAATGAAAACTGCTCTGATTCCGATTTTCATTTCCTTCTCCTTATAAAATATAGTTCCTACTGTTTCGCTCAGAACTTCCCTCTGCCAGAGAACTGTGAACGTGGGCTATGGTGCACATAAATTTGGTATAGGAAAACACACAAAGTTTGAAGGACAACTTTCTAATACACTGCCAACAGAAGTAACCTCAAAACAAAGATTATTAACATCGAATTCGATATCGGCTGTGTAGGTAGTAAATGTTGTATTGGATAACTTAAAAAAAACTGGGAAGAAAGCTGGTTTTGCTTGACATATAATATCGCTTAGAGCGTCAGGGGATGCACCCCATATAAGAGTTGCTGTGCAATTATTGTCATTCAAGCTGTATTGAAGGTTCGAAGGTGATGCCGGTATTGAGAAGTACAGACCCGCCTGATTCGAGTCCCCGCTCTCACCTGCATTATCTACAGCGGTTACGACGAAGTAATAATTAGTTCCGTTTACAAGATTTGCCGCGCGAAAAGTCGTTGAAGTAGTCGTACCTATCCCCATGAACGGTCCTCCTGATGAAGTTGACTGATAAACAGTATAGCTGTCTGCGCATGTTGATTCGCTCCACTTAAGGAGCAGTGTATAGTTCGAGCCGCACGGTTTTGGTGTACTTGTATCAATGAAAAACGATGAAGGCGGCAAAGGGAGCGTGCCGGGTGTTGCAGAGGTCTGATTCAAGGCCGCACTTTCACCAACACTATTCACTGCCGTTACGACAAAGTAAT
>DAHXOM010000040.1 GCA_027364825.1 bacterium
ACCAAAGATAGAAGGTATCTCGATCGAAAAATCCCCCTTTGTCGCCCTTTTCCAAATGGGGATTTTTTAGAACCCCTCTTTGTAAAAGATGCGGGGTACACATCCGAAGGATGGGTCGGGAGATTTTCTCATTGAAGCACAAAAATCTTCTTTGTATTTTGCAGAGAAGTTACAAACAAAGGATCTCATTATTCCAGGGTCATTGCGATCCGCCGCAGGCGGAGAAGCAATCTATAGGTGCAGTTTGTCAAAACATCATTTGTCTGCTTCTTTTCTTGACAGTTGTAAAGTTCATGAATAAATGTGATCATTGTTTTTTTAACGGGTTTTTCTTACGGCGGTGTAGCTCAGTTGGTAGAGCGGGGGTCTCATAAGCCCTATGTCCGGGGTGCGATTCCCTGCACCGCCATTCTTTTTAAGGCTTTCATTTATAAGGCTGGTTGGTTACAAACCTGTATGAATAAAGGATTGGAGCTATTCCAACCATAATCAGTCCGCACCAGCTATTTTAAATAAAATGAACCTGAACTGACATAGTTCGTGGCATAAAAAGTGACATAGGTAACAAAGGCTAATATTGGCAGAAAAGAAATTCGCTATAAGGTTTGACATGGTCTTTATAGTAGCTATAATATAATAAAAAGGGGGTGTAGGTACAATGGCTGTTGATCCTGAAATATTAAAAGAATTTAACTTTTATAAAAGCCAATCAGAAGAGTGGAAAAAGCTAAACAGTGGAAAATTTGTCTTAATAAAGAATCAAGAGATACAGGGAATCTTTGAGAACTATTCAGACGCTCTACAAGAAGGCGTTAAAAAATTTGGAAATGAAAACTTCCTTATCTATCAAGTCGGAAAAGAAGACGTAATAAACTACAACACTTTTTCCCTGATAGGTATGGTATAATGCCTTCTTTTATATCTCAGCAGCCTACGCTTATTGCGAATGGTCCCATTATGTCTGCAAAGATTGGTTTGCCGAAGATAATAAGCGATGCCCTACAAAAGCAAGGAAAACCCATACCTCCCGCCGTGCAAGTTAATGCGTTAATTGATACGGGTGCCTCAGGAAGTCATATTTCTCCTAAAATATCCAAGCTGTTGGGGTTGATCCCACATGGGGTGGCACAGATGTTTACCGCTGGCAGCCCTGCAATGACCAATGTATTCGTTGTGTCTCTCGATATAGGGGTCTTATTCGGTTCCCCGATGATTATTGATCCAATAGCAGTAATTGAAGCACCGTTGATAGGACAGACAAATATCGATTGCATTATCGGAAGAGATATACTGAGCAAAAGCACTCTTATTTACATCGGCTATGTCAATACTTTCAGCCTATCAATATAAAAATATCGAGAATAACGGGTTTCTGTGTAAATAACTTTTATCGTTATTCCAGTTCCAGCAGGAATCTGTCCGCGAAAACAACCGCATACTGATTCAGCGGATCTTTCCCTTGCCAGATCGGCATCGTCCACTTTTTTTATCATTCTATAATCCCAAGTACAACTTACAGAGTCTTGTTGAACTATCCGTGTTTGGATCTGTACACGGTGTTTTTGCCTTTGCCGATGCGAATGATGCTACTTGATTCGACAAGCTCATGGAGCATGCGGTTGACCGTGAGTTTTGGGAGGTCGAGTCGGTTCATGCAATCTTTTATACTTGCAGTCTCTCTTGATTTTATAAACTCAAGGAGCTCCCTGCTTCTTTCATCAGTAACCGGAGGCCTGTCCATTCCGGAATTAACGGACGGACTTACTGCACTCAGATCTGCGTGGACCTGCTGTTTTACCCGTGATGTGAAAGCCGCCTTTGACACAAAGGCAAGCGTATAAAGAGATACAACCTGCAGGAATGTCCTCTCAAGCTCGTCCGGCATGCGCTCTGTCACATGCAATGCAACCGTGAGTATTGCCGAAATATATAAAAGCCCGAGCAGAAATACCAGCATCTCGGCCCGCTTCAGCCTGCTTGCAAGCTCGGACTGTTCCAAAACAGTGGCCGATGATCGCGCACTGAGCCACCGTGTGAACTCCTTTTTGCCCATATAGGCAAGCTGTAAAGCGAGGTAAGCAGATGTCGAAAGCTCGATTGCCTTTATGCTGTTCGGCTGTTTCAGTGCCAAAAGCGTTCGTATGAAGGGCGTTACATTGAACCAGTCCCAAAGTATCAAGCCGATCTGGACAATGGTGGCTATCCACAGCAAAACAAAGATTATATCACCGAATTCACGCTCAACCTTGAGCAATTGTTTATTGTAATTATTATTATTCATACCTGCTTATTACGATTGTATCAAATACCTGTAAAATAATAGCTGCTGCATTGTTTTTTTAACGGGTTTTTCTTACGGCGGTGTAGCTCAGTTGGTAGAGCGGGGGT
>DAHXOM010000043.1 GCA_027364825.1 bacterium
GACTTATTATGGTGCATAGAAGTATAACATTCAAATTAATAGTGTACATAATTGTTTTGCTGATAATCACCATTGGTATTGTGCTATATCTGAATATAACGGATCAGAAAAAACAGCTTTTGAATGAGGTGGTAAGGGGCGCAACACAGTTCAGCGATACGGTCATCAAAAGCACGAGATACGACATGCTCAGGAACCAGAGAAGCAATGTTTACAGGATCATAAATTATATCGGCATGCAGCAGGGCATTAGCAGGGTAAGGATCTTCAATAAAGAAGGCAACATTATGGTCTCAACCGACCCCGCCGAGATTGGAAAGTATGTGAATAAAACCGAAGAGCAATGCTATGCATGCCACGCCGTAGGCAAGCCCCTTGAAAAGCTTTCCACACCAAAGAGAACCCGTATCTTCAACCTTGCAAACGGCAGCAAGGTCCTCGGTATGATCACACCCATATACAACGAACCCGAGTGCTCTTCCGCATCCTGCCACGCCCATCCTGCAAGTCAAAAGGTATTGGGAGTACTCGATATAAGTATGTCGCTCAATACGATAGAGCACGAGATCACGGGAATGGAAATCCGTTCTATAATCATCGGCATTGTAACGATGTTTATTCTTTCGATCCTGATGATCCTTGTTATTAAGAACATAATCGATAAACCGATAAAGAAGCTGATCGCAGGGACCAACCGTATAGCGAACGGTAATCTCGAAGAGCGGATCGTTATAACTACCCGCGATGAGATGGGAGAGCTCGCGAAAGCTTTCAACGATATGATGAATAAATTGAACGAGGCAAAAAATGAGCTGCTCAATCTTGTGGAAACACTCGAGAACAAGGTCGAGGAAAGGACGCACGCTCTCAAGGCTGCTCAGGACAACCTCATAAGGTCCGAAAAACTGGCATCGATAGGCAAACTGTCCGCAACGGTGGCACACGAGATAAATAATCCTATATCCGGGGTATTGACGTACATAAAGCTTATGCTGAAAAAATTGCGCCAGAGGGATATCAGCGAGGAGGATTTGAAAAAATATATTGATTACCTGTCCCTCATGGAAAGGGAGACAGAGCGCACATCGGGCATCGTAAAAAACCTTCTTGATTTTTCAAGGCAGAGGGAGCCTCACTACAGGCTTGTTGACATAAACACAGTGTTGGAGGAAACCCTGATGCTTGTCCGCAATCAGATAAACCTTCAGGGCATAGATGTCGTTAAATCTTTTTCTGCACTACCTCAGACCATGGCTGATGCAGACCAGCTGAAACAGGCGTTTATGAATATTATTATCAATGCCTGCGAGGCAATGAAGGAAGGGGAGAAAAAACTCACCATAGAAACCGGTTTTGATAATTTGAAAAAGGACATTAAAATAAGTATTAAGGATACCGGTACCGGTATACCCGAAGAAGATATGAACAAGATATTCGAGCCTTTCTATACAACAAAAGAAAAAGGCACAGGACTTGGACTGGCCGTGGTTTATGGTATCATTACCAAGCACGAGGGCAGGATAGATATTGTAAGTAAAAAAGGAGTTGGAACGACGATAAAGTTTACCATACCCCTGAAGGAAGAAAAGGGAGCTGCGGCATAATTGACGGATGACACACATTTGCATTCAACCATACGATGGTTGCAATAAAGATATAATAGAGGAAATAGCAAAAAGACTTATGGATACAATAAATATACCCGTAAGAGTATCGTCCCCGATAGAGAACCCTGTTTACGCGTTTGATCCCGGCAGGAAACAATATTATTCTACAAAGATACTGAGGTATATTGTCAACAGCCACCGTGATTCTGCTCTCAGGACGATCGGCATTATGAGTGTAGATATATTCATACCCATACTCACCTATGTTTTTGGAGAGGCGCAGCTGGATGGAAAGGCTGCCATCGTTTCCGGGGCAAGACTTAAGCAGGAGTACTATGGGTTAAAGCCGGATAAACACCTGTACCTTGAAAGGTTATTTAAAGAGGTAATGCATGAACTGGGGCACACGTTCGGTCTGACACACTGTGAGCTGCAGCACTGTGTAATGCGTCTCTCGAATAATGTAGCAGGTATTGATAAAAAAACGGCAAACTTCTGCGAGAACCACCGGGAACAGCTTTTGATAAAATTAAAAGAATTGGAGATTCAGTATGGCGAGTAAACCAAGTATTATGATAGTTGATGATGAAGAGATTGTCAGGACATCCCTGTCGAGCTGGCTGCTCGAGGACGGGTACGATGTCGTGTCGGTCGAGAGCGGAAAGCTGGCACTTGAGGAGCTTAAAAAAAAGAATTACGACTTGATGCTCGTTGACCTCAAGATGCCGGAGATGGACGGCCTGGAGCTGATGAAAGAAGTGAAGAAGTCCTTGCCGGATCTGCCCATTATCATCATGACCGCCTTCGCAACCGTTGATACCGCTGTTAAGGCTATCAAAGAAGGCGCCTTCGATTACCTTATGAAGCCGTTCGATCCCGAGGAAATCTCGATAACGATCAAAAAGATTATGAGACAGCAAATGCTCGAGCAGGAGAATATCTACTTGAGAAAAGAGCTTGCAAAACAATTCCAGTTCCATCAGTTATACAGCAAGAATAAAAAGATGCAGGAGATCTTCGAGCTTATAAAAAACGTTGCCAAAACTGATGTAACGATTTTGATCCACGGTGAGACAGGAACAGGAAAAGAGCTGATAGCAAGGGCGATACACGCGGAAAGCCTGAGAAAAGACAGGCCTTTTTTCCCGGTATCCTGCGCCTCTCTGACGGAAACACTGCTCGAGAGCGAATTGTTCGGACACGAAAAGGGCGCATTTACCGGAGCCTCCAGCATGGTAAAGGGAATGTTTGAGATGGCGGACAAGGGGACCATCTTTCTCGACGAGATAGGTGACATAAGCCCGAAATTACAGATGGACCTGTTACGAGTTCTCGAAACAAAGGAGATTGTGAGGATCGGCAGCACGCTGCCTATACCCGTTGATGTCAGGGTAATTGCAGCGACAAACAGGGATCTCGGCAAAGCGATCGCCGCCGGCACCTTCAGGGAGGATCTGTATTATAGGTTGAACGTCATAACAATCGATATCCCCCCGCTGCGTGAAAAACCGGAAGACATACCCCTGCTGATAGAACAATTGATCGAAAAGATTAATATAGAGACCGGTAAATCCGTTAAACGGGTGAGTGAGGACGCCATGGCAATACTCATGCAGTACCGGTGGCCGGGCAACATACGGGAGTTGAAAAATGTCGTTGAGAGGAGCGTAGTGCTGGCAAAAGAAGACATCATAACGCTCCATGAGGTAGGGCCCTGTGTGGGACGGAACATCAAGGACACCGTGAGCACCGGAGATATGTCCCTTGAAAATATGGAACGGAATCATATAGCTGCAGTCTTGAAGAATAATAACCGGAACATAAGCACGTCTGCACAGATACTCGGTATAGACAGGACGACACTGTACAACAAAATCAAGAAGTATAACCTTGAAGAGGACAAGAAATAATACCAAATGGAAAACAAGACCAACTTCTGGGAACATTTAGATGAGTTAAGAAAACGCCTCATCATGGCCATTATATTCGTGGCTGTAGGAGCAACAGCCGGGTTTTACTTTGCCGGGGAGTTGCTTGATTTTATCGAATTCCCCCTGCGTTCAAGGTTTCAGTTGTCCCTTCACGCACCCTACATCCAGCTCCTGACGGCCAGCAAGCCTTTGAAGCTGGTTTTTCTTACGCCCATAGAAGCTATTTGGACGTATCTTAAGCTCGGTTTGATAGCAGGCCTTGTCATAACACTGCCGCTGGTACTGTACGAATTATGGCTCTTCATAAAGCCGGGGCTGTATCCGGAAGAAAGAAATCATGTAAGGCTGTTCGTTGCTGCCGGGGGTATTTTTTTTCTGATAGGCGGGGCATTCAGCTTTTTTATAATATTGCCGTTCGCAATACATTTTTTACTCAATGTCGGCGGGGGGAATCTTATCCCTATGCTCAGTGTCGGCGGGTATGTGGATTTCTGTCTCCAGTTCATGCTGTCGTTCGGACTCATATTCGAGCTTCCGTTTGTTATCCTGATCCTCGTGGCGATAGGTGTTGTGACACCCAAGGGACTTGCGGAGAAAAGACGTTACGCAATTGTAGGGGCATTTATCCTCGGTGCAGTGTTGAGTCCAAGCCCGGATATCTTTAACCAGACACTGGTTGCGGTCCCGCTCATCGTGCTCTATGAGATAGGTATCCTTCTCTCCCGCATGTTTATCAGCAGAAGACAAAAAAACAAGGAACAGCAATCTTAGACGCGGAGCTCAAATTCTTTAACGGGAGTAATACTGTCCTTTTTGTGCATGGATACCAGGGATTCATTGAAATATGCTCTGTAGGTAATGCCATACGATGTCCTGATGGTTTCCGGGACAACGAGGAATTTCATGGCAGGTCCTTGCTCAATCTTAATATCCGTGGTCTTATCTTCAACCAGTTCGCCATCAAATGCGTACCCGCTCTCAGCCCTGATAATAACCTGTGATGCAGTATCATTGAAAGATCTCGGAGGCACCTCTTTGCCTGTCGAAAATGTCCTCAGATTTCTTATAAGAAGCCATGGGTCCGCAGCGGTTGCTATAAAATAGAATCTATCGATGCCCTTTGCATCAGGATTATAAAAGGGCCTGAACCACAGTAAAAGCTTCTGGAACGGAGATGCAATGGTAAGGAGGTATTTGTCTTCCGGATACCTGTTACCGTCGATAATGATGTCCGCAGATATTTTGCTGTATCTCTTTTTTATACTCTGGCTGCCTAAGGTATAACCACCGATTGTGGTTGTGATGAGATTTACCACGGTTCTGAATGTTGGGTTTTCCTGCTGGTTGAACAATTGCTGGACTTTGTATATCAGTCCGTTTGTAAACGAAAAGCCATACCTTATTCCGTGTTCCTTATCGGTTATTTTCAGCGGTTTGACCGGCAGGGTGGACAGGGTTTCCTGACCGCGATCATAAGATTCCAGGTGATCCATGAGTATTTTTACCGTATCCAATGGATTTTTCTTTACCCCTAAGTTGCCCGATGTCATATTGGATGTGCCTCCGCGAAGCGGCAGTATTATCGGTAATTTATCCTCGGGTATGCTGTTGATCATCGCCGTTACAAGCCTCTGCAATGTTCCATCCCCTCCATTGATCATAAGGAGATTTATCCCCTGTTCTTTGATGATGTGGACCGCAGCAGGGAGGTCGGAGAGGGAGTAAGCATCAATAACTGTATAATTGTCCGGGACAAATGTCCGGAACTTGTCCTTATTATATTTGTATCGTTTGTTCTTGCCAGAGTTCATATTATTGAATACGCAGCATCTCAATTCCATAATAGCCTCCTTTTTATAAAGCCATTACAATAGTATCAAAAAAAGATCAACACATTGGCAGACGCTTGATATGGTGGTGTAAAATGTGTAATATTAAAACACGATGAAAAATTTCAGGGATTATATAAAAAACGACATTTTGATAATGGACGGGGCAATGGGTACCATGCTCCAGAAATCCGGCATGTTAAAACCCGGCAGTGCGCCCGAGATATTGAATATAGAACAGCCGGAATTGCTGGTGAACATACACCGGCAGTATATCGAGGCAGGTGCAAACATCGTTGAGACCAATACCTTTGGCGCAAACAGGGTAAAGCTCAAAGAGTTCGGGCTCGGACAAAAAACAAGGGAGATCAATCAGGCGGCAGCCAGGAATGCAAAGGCTGCTGCAAAGGATCAAGCCTTCGTATCGGGGGACATAGGCCCGACCGGTAAATTCATCAAGCCCATCGGGGATCTCGATTTCGATGAATCGGTAGAAATTTATAAAGAACAGGCCGGAGCATTGCTCGAAGCCGGGGTCGATCTGTTCTCCATTGAAACGATGATGGATATAAAAGAGATAAAGGCCGCCATGATAGCGATACGGGAGCTTTGTGACCTGCCGATTATGGCAATGATGACGTTCAATGATGATTACAGGACAACCCTCGGCACACCTCCCGAGGTTGCAGCCATTGTCCTTGAGGCACTCGGTGCCGATGTCATCGGCGCCAACTGCAGTCTTGGTCCAGAAGGCATTTACAATGTTATAAAAAGAATGTCCAGGGTAACGAACCTGCCCCTTATCTCGGAGGCGAATGCCGGTATGCCGATATTAAAACATGGGGTAACCGTGTTTCCCGCGTCCCCCGGGCAGATGACCGAACACATGGAACAGTCTCTTGCACTCGGTGTACGGGTGTATGGAGGATGCTGCGGTACGACGCCTGAGCATATAAAACACATAGCGGAGACGGGATTTAAGCTGCAGCACAGCATATCCTATGAAGAAAAAAAGGACAATACCCTGAAGCTCGCAAGCAGAACAGAGTTCCGGGAGCTCGTACCGTCGAAAGATACGCTGCTGATCGGCGAGAGGATCAATCCGACCGGGAAAAAAATATATTCGGAAGAGCTCAGATCCGGTAAGACAAAATATATACGGGAGCAGGCAATGCTTCAGGAGAAGGCAGGTGCGCACGTGCTCGATGTGAATGTCGGTACCCCGGGTATCGATGAGCCAGTAATGATGGCCAAGGCGATCTTTGCCGTAAACGGTGCATCGACGCGTCCGGTGTCGATTGATTCGTCGAACATCTACGCCATTGAATCGGGGCTGAAGGCAGTTGACGGCAAACCGCTGGTCAACTCCGTCACCGGCGAGGCAAAGCGTCTTGTCCCGACATTGAAGCTTATCAAGAAATACGGAGCATCGGCCATAATCCTGCCGGTGGACGAAAAGGGGCTGCCGAAAACGGCCGCAGAAAGGGTTGCCATAGCAAAGAGGGTACTGGAGACAGCGGAACACATGGGCATAAAGAGGAACAATTTTGTCGTAGACGCCCTTACACTTACCATAAGTGCGGAGCCGCACGGCGGAACGGAAACGCTGAAAACCATACGCTCGGTGTCGGAAGAGCTCGGACTACCCTGCGTCATGGGGCTGAGCAATGTTTCTTTCGGATTGCCGGCACGGAATATTTTAAACAGTAATTTCCTTTCCATGGCCATGTCCCAGGGGGCCGGCCTTGCAATCGTAAATGTTCTTGATGAAGATATAAAAAAGGCGTTTTTATCGGCGTCGTTATTGCTGGGAAGGGATGAGAATGCCGGTCAATTCCTGACAGCATTCTCAGGGCAGGAGCATGCGCCTGCACCGATAAAAGCAGATGCAAAGGACATATTCACGAAGCTCCAGAACGCCGTTATCAAGGGAGATGAAGAAAGCATTACCGGCATGGTCGAAGAGGCGCTTTCCCAGGGGCACGACCCCCTTGTTATCAGTAATAAGGGCCTTGTGCCGGGCATGGATGTTGTGGGACAGCTTTTTAAAACCGGCAAATTATTCCTGCCGCAGGTCATGCTCTCCGCTGAGACGATGAAGAAAGCCTTTGCCAGGATAAAAAAGGAAATGAAGAAGCAGCAGAAGGGTGTTAAAAAGATACTCATGGCAACCGTTGAAGGGGATATACACGATATAGGAAAGAATATTGTTATAACGCTGCTTGAAAACAACGGTTTTGATGTCATTGATCTCGGCAAGAACGTTTCCACGGAAGAGATTGTGAAACAGGCACGGCAGAATAATGTTGACCTGATAGGCCTGAGTGCGCTTATGACTACTACAATGACCGAAATGGATAATGTTGTAAAAGCTGTTCATAAAAACGGCCTTAGCATACCGATCGCCATCGGCGGAGCCGTTGTGACGCCGGACTACGCGAAAGAGATAGGTGCGGTGCTTTATGCAAAAGATGCAATGTCCGCGGTTGAACAGATCAAAAACTTCCTTGGAGTGCATTGATGCCGTCAAAGAAGATATTATTGATAGATAACGATGTTGAATATCAGGCGCTCATAACCAATGCGCTTGAGCCGGCGAATTATAGAATCAATATGTCGCTGGACGGCGAGAGCGGTTTTCAGCTTGCGAAAAAAGACAGACCCGATCTCGTCATTATTGCCATAGAATTGCAGGATTCCAACGGTTATTTGATTTCAAAGAAATTCAGGGAAGATGAAGGCATGAAAAATATTCCCATCATCCTCATTTCAAGGGATGCAAAACCGAAAGACTTTGAACAGCACAGAAAATTAAAAATAAGGGCCGATGAATATCTGCTCAAACCGTTTAGCGAGGATGTTCTGTTGTCGAAGGTGCAGAACCTCATCGGCTTCCATATAACAGAGAAAGAGTTCGAGCTTATGCAGGAGCACCTCAATTCAATGATCCAGGAGAAGATACTGCTCGATGACAGAATAACCGTGCTTGAGAAGGAAAATGATGAGTTAAAATCAAAGCTTGGCAGCATCGGAGATGTCCAGCGAGCTATCAGGGAGGGCAAAGAAAAAGAAGCAGGCCTGGTCAAGCAGCTGAATGAGAGCAAAGAGCACACCAAGGTAATCGACAAATGGCTGACAGAGGCAAACGATACGAAAGAAAGATTACAAAAGGATAACGATAAACTCACCAGGGAAAACACCTCCGCAAAGACGGAGCTTGAGAATTTGCGGAAACAGGTCAAGGAGCTTGATACGGCCTTAAATGCGCTTCAAAACAGGGTAAAGGGCAACAGCGCCAGCACAGAGAAGATCAAGAATTTGCTCAGCCAGGCCATAGCAATGCTTCCCAAGGAATAGGCAGGACGGGGATGAAGAAATTCAAGACTCAAGATTCAAAATTCAATAAATCAGAGCCCAAGAAACAGGAGAAGAAACTCAAGACTCAAGATTCAAAATTCAAGATTCGGAACTCAGAACTCGGATCTTGGAACTCAAAACTCAAAATTCAAAATTCAAAATTAAGGATTGGAGTGCTTGCCTCCGGGAACGGAAGCAATCTCCAGGCGATCGTCGATCGCATACAAGACGGGAAGCTCGATGCGCGTGTGGAAATTGTCGTGTCGGATAACGAACATGCATACGCTGTTGAAAGGGCAAAGCACAGCAATATCCCCGTGCATATCGTGGATTACCGATCATACCCTAAAAGAGAGGAAGCAGAGGAATATATTATAACGATACTTCGCCAGTACGATGTGGAGCTCGTTGTACTTGCCGGCTATATGAAACTTATGACAAAGAAGTTTATCAATACATTTCCCCTGAAGATAATGAACATCCACCCCGCACTGCTCCCGGCATTCCCCGGTATCAACGTTATACAAAAGGCCATTGACTACGGGGTAAAATTCACAGGCTGTACGGTCCATTTTATCGATGAAGGTACGGACACAGGCCCGATCATTATTCAGGCAGTCGTGCCGGTAATGGATGATGATACAGAGGAAACGCTTGCGAATAGGATCCATGAAAAAGAACACACCATCTATCCTGTAGCAATACAGCTTTTTGCTGAACACAGACTTGTGGTAAAGGACAGGCGTGTGTTTGTTCAGGACTATACCTACTCGGAGCAGGAACCCTTTATCAATCCCTGCAATCAACAGGGATAGACGGTAATGACCGAGAGGTTCTTCGATGTTGCTGTTATTACCGAGGGTTTAAACGGTTTGCTCGCTGCCTACGAGCTTTCAAAAACCGATGCATCGATAGTTGTCATCGATAATTACAAGCCGTCCCTCGAGATAGACGGTTATATTTTTGACTATTATCCCGGGCAAATCTTCTCGTACCATGAATTGCCCGATTTGCTCAAGCAATTACAGGTGACATTCGAAACATACACAAGTCCTGCATATCAGGTGATCCTGCCGGACAGGAGGGTTGACCTGTATTCAAACGGGGAAAAATGCATCTCGGGAATAAACAAAAGGTTTAAAGGCCATGCCCCCGGTCTTACGGAATACCTGGCCGGGGAGCAAATACTCCTTGAGTTGTTATTAAAGCTTCAGGGAACAACAGAGGATCGTTCCGGTATAGTGCGGAGATCCTTGAAGAGGTTGAGGACATTCGAGCTTATGCTCAGAGAAAAAAAGAAGGCATTCACGAGCCAGGAAAAACTACTCAAGGAAGATATTTCTCCGGTCTTTTTCAATGCAATCGTAAGGCAGTTGTTCCCCTGGATCAAAGAAAACGCCATACTGTCGATGACGCATAGTGCCCCTGTTGTATTACAAAACAGGTTTTATCCTGTGGGGGGCAAGGGCAGTCTGAAGAGTGCCATTATTCGTGAGCTTGTAAGGCGCAATGTAAATGTAGTACAGGATAAGGAAATCAATCATATAGATTATAGAAAATACTTCACCATAGTCTTTGATCATGAGCAGTCAGTGCGTTCAAGGATCATCGTTGCAGAGCCTGTGTATGAAAAAACACTCTTCATGCTGCCGTCGGACTCTTACCGGCATATAAAAAAGAGATTTTATGTGGACAATATATTTGCAGGCATACACCGCTCGTGCCTTCCGGAGATCTATAACCGGATTAACAGCGCCGTTATTGTTTCGGACTATGAACAGCCTCTTTACAATGACAACCTGATTTTCATGGATACAAATCCGATAAGCGATATAAAAAGGGCTAAAGACGAAATGGCGGCTCTTACGGTTGCGACACTCATACAGGAAAACAGCATATCAAAGATATCATCAATACGGAATGCGGCACTGGAACATGTAAAAAGGTTTATGCCGTTTTTTAATGATTTTGTGGAGAACATATATTTTACGGACCCCTCTGTTTTATGGGACAACCAAAACGTGTCTGTCTACAAAAAAGGGATTTTATTGCTCAATGATGAATTTATGAATAGGTATACTTTGGACGCAAAATATGCATATATAAAAAAACAGATAAGAAAACTCATTACCAATCTCTAAGGAGGCGTATATGTCCGTTAAAGAATTGACAAGAACTGTAGAAATACATGGCACGCCTGACAAGTGCTACAAGAAGATATGTGATTTTGAGAGCTACCCTCAGTGGCAGTCTGCGGTGCAGAGTACCAAGGTTATAAAAAAAGACAAAGACGGCAGATCAAAGACTGTCGAATTTAAAATCTCGGTCATGGGTAAGGAAATAAGGTATGTTCTGAGTTACCAGTATGAAGATAAAAATCATTCATTGAGGTGGACCTATGTCGAGGGAGACGTGAGGGACGTAAAGGGGAGCTATACCTTTGAAAAGATCAATAAAGATACAACGCTTGCCACATTTTCCGCGGCCGTCGATCCCGGGTTCTGGGTACCGGGTCCCATTATCAATACACTCAACAATGTCGCCATGAAAAAATCCATGGAAGAGCTTAAGAATGCGGTTGAAGGGAAGAAATAAATCCAGTCAATGTAGTCCGTTCGGAAGGACACTGATCAAAGCCGTTTCCCGTCCGGAAGATTGAGACACCCATGGGAGGGGGTCTCATGCGGTTTACCATCGCATACACTACGATAGAAAAAAAGACCGACGCCATAAAAATATCTAAAGTACTTATCAAAGAAAAACTGGCCGCGTGTGTCAACATACTGCCGGGACTTACTTCTCTGTACCGTTGGAAGGGTAAAACGGTTCAAGATCGGGAATACCTGCTGGCGATAAAAACCCGCAAGAATCTTCTGCCCCTGCTCGGACAAAGGATCAAAACTCTGAGTCCGTACGAGGTCCCGGAATTTATAGCAACCGAAATCTTATATGGGAATAAAGATTATTTGGATTGGCTTTCTCAAAACACAAAAAACAAAAAGGAGAAAAAAACATGAAACGAAAAAGTTATTATTTATTCATCATGGCTGTTGTTGCGGCAATGGCCTTCGCCGGAGGCTGCGCAAGTGAGACGAAGAACAGTGGCCCGGCAGCGATAGGGCACCTGCCGGGTCCCGGGTTTACGCTGGTCACATCGACCACCACACTCGAACAGACACTCGTACCGGTTGAACCTGCTGCAAATCCGGCCGACCCGAACAATATCCTGCCGGCCGTACTGCAAAATTTCGGTAAGTTTACCGTAAGCGCCGGAGAGGATTTCCAATTTAAAAACGATCTGGGCATAACCGGTGTTACACAGACCGTTCCGACGACCGCACGCTCGGTCATCTATTTTCCGGTCATAACGGATATCCACATTATGGATACGAAATCTCCCATGAGGTTCTGCGACCTTGATATGGTCGGTCCACTTCAGGGTGCATACAGGCCCCAGGACCGCTTCACAACGCAGGTGTTGGATGCAATGGTCCGGACGCTCGATGACTTCAGCGTAACAAGACACTACAATTTCTTCATTGCACTTGGAGATACCGTGGATAATACATCCACAGACGAGGCGCGGTGGTTTATCGGTGTGCTGGACGGGATAGTCATCACTCCGGACAGCGGCAGGCATACGGATGTTGTTCCGGGGCCGTTGAATGACCAGCACGATCCGTTCCTTGCATGGGGTGTTGATAAGCAGGTGCCGTGGTACACGACCGTCGGTAACCATGACGGCCTTGTAAACGGTAATTTTGCGGTTACGGACCAGTACCGCTCATTGGCCCTGGGGGATGAAGTTTACCTTGGGTCTGAAGATGACTACGGAAACGTCATACCCGCGGGCACAAAGATTACACCCGATGTAATGAGGACATTGCTTGGTCCTGTTGCATATATGCAGCAATTTTTTACGACGACAACCGTGCCCCTGGGTCACGGCTTCAGCACGACAAACGTGGACGCCGGGTATGGCGATTATGCGTTCGACCCTGACCCAACGATACCGCTCAGGGTAATCGTGCTTGACTGGGAGTGCAGGAACGGCGGTGATAACGGATGCATACGATCGTCCGAGGTGAACAATTTTCTGATACCGGAACTGGAAAGTGCTTCTGCAAATAACAAACTTGTTGTTGTGGTAAGCCACCAGTATCCCGGCGCACTCGATTCCCACTCGGAGATCACGGGCACCGCGTTTATCGATATCCTTGCGAACTACCCGAACGTTATCCTGCACCTTGTGGGCCACGGACACGATAACAGGATAACACCGCATGCCGGTTTATCTGCCACACAGCCCGGCTACTGGGAGGTAGAGACATCGAGCCTGATTGATTATCCCCAGCAGTCAAGGATTATAGAGGTCGTGGATAACGGTGACGGCACAGGATACATCTTTGCAACCATGGTCGATCACAACTCACCGGTCGGTTCAATGTCATCCGTATCAAGGTCCCTTGCTCTGGAGGACATTCAGCTTGGCAACAATACCGGCGGTGCAGAAGGTACATCTCAGGACCGTAACGTGCAACTCGCGATCAGGATCCCGGACAATGTTGAAAATGCCTTGAAAGGCGCAACCCTGCCTGCAAAGATAGAGTCCGAAACGACCTTAAAGGGTATATAGAGTCGGGACTGTTGAGTACTCTTATAGATTCCATAGCAGCGTGGTCTTGCGGGCTTGCATACGGGGATATCCCCGATCGGATTAAAGAGAAGGCAAGGCTGCAGGTACTCAACATTATTGCTGCCGTACTATCAGGCAGGCACTGTGATTCACTGGGGCATGCGGGTACGATGGACCTGCCGGATGGCGGGGCAACTGTTCTGCCGTCGGGCAGGAAAACAAATGCAGAGAACGCTGCATTTGTGAATGCGCTGTATTCCATGAGCTTTGATTTCGATGATTACCTGTTCATGGGACACACCGGGCATTCTTCGGTGCTCGTGCCTCTTGCACTGGCGGAAGAGACAGGACGCAGCATGCAGGAGCTCTTACTGGCCCAGGTCGTTGCAAACGAGGTGGAAGGCAGGCTCGGCGCATCTGTCCTGCTCGGGCATCACAACGGGCAGATGTGGTCGTATATACATGCGGCAGGTGCCGCCGCGGCAGCATCGAAACTTCTCGGCCTGTCAAAAGAACAAACAGCCTCGGCCGTTGCCCTGTCCCTCTATCAGCCCAACTATCCCCTTGCCCCGGGCTTTATGCTGAGTGATTCGAAGCTCCTGACAGCGTCCCTGCCGATATTGTCCGGTATGATGTGTGCAAAGCTTGCCCGAACCGGTATGAGAGGTAACACAGGCCTGCTGGAAGCTGAAAACGGGTTCTTGTCACGTTTTGCGTACCTGCCGCTTCCGCACGTGCTTTCCGGGTTCGGGGAATGGTGGGTAACGGACACAATCGCATTCAAGCCGTATCCGGGCTGTGCATACATAGATACGGCAGTGGACAGTACCCTGGGCATCATGGACGAGTATGAGCAGAAGACAGGCAGACCTATAGAGCCTTCGGACATTCGGCATATCGATGTTTTTGCAAGTATGCTTACCATGGGTATGAATGCACTGTCCGAGATGTATGATAACGGAACGCTTCATCCCGTGAATATAAACTTTTCCCTGCCGAAGAGTGTGGCGATTGCCCTCATAAACCATTCCCTGCGCGCCGAACACCTGTCTGCGGCAAAGCTCACAGGGGATGAAAGCGGAATAAGATCCCTGTCTCAAAAAATCAGGCTCCACCATGACTGGCGGTACACCTTAAAGACACAAGCATCGTTTTACGAGGCCATCGGCGGTAAATTTATTCTGAAACATGCCGGTGCCTTTCAGTTGATAAAGGCGTTCCGCAGCATGAGGAGAGACCTGCCTTCAATGCCCCTCAACCTTGGAGGCCTATTAAAAGCATGGCGCGCATTACCCGACCATGAGAAGCGTGACATAAAAGACGGTATCAGGAAAAAGAACGATTATGTAAAGATGGATAAATTTACTTTTTCATTCGGCGCACGGGTGAGGGTGGAGATGAATGACGGGAGCGTTTATGAAGCTGAATCGATTGTACCGAGGGGCGCTTCCGCCCCGGATCGAAAGGATGTTGTTATGAATAAGCTCGTCTATGCTCTGGGCTCCGAGCAAAGGGGAAAGGCCCTGTATGAGCTATTAACCCCCGGGACACCGGTGAGGGAATTTGTGAAGGCCATTTTGTGATGAGCCGGAAAAATATATTTGAACAACAGGGAAGAGTTTGAGACGATGCGAAGTTCAGCCCGTTAGAAAGTTCGTTGTTATAGCCGGGTAAAATACTATTGCCAATTTAGGTTATGACTGATAACAAATGTTATCCGTTTCTAACGTGGTGAAACACCCTGTTGCTTTTTTTGTTAAATAATAAGAAAATTGTTTAAGTTATGAATAAATCCAGGCCGGACATAATTAAGATCATCAAACGTCTGAAGACGGTTTATAAACAGTGGAACGTTCCCATTGTAACGCTGATAAGCAAGATGAGCCGCGACCCGTTCAGGATACTGATAGCGACAATCCTCAGCCAGAGGACAAAGGACGCTGTCACGGCACAGGCATCGGAAAGGCTTTTTAAGGCCGCATCTACGCCGCAAGGAATAGCAGGTATGCAGGTAAAGCAGATTCAGGACATCATCTACCCGGTCGGGTTTTACCGGGTAAAGGCCGGCAGGATCAGGATTGTTGCCCGTAAAATTGCAGACCGGTACAGCGGGGTTGTGCCGGACACGATTGAAGAGCTGGTAAAGCTCCCGGGTGTCGGACGGAAGACCGCAAACCTCGTCATCGGCCTTGGATACGGGAAGCCGGCCATCTGCGTTGATACGCATGTTCACAGGATCTCAAACAGGTTCGGTTATATCAAAACAAAAACGCCGTTTGAAACCGAGATGGCCCTGAGAAAGGTCCTGCCGGAACAGTACTGGATCATTTACAACGATTTGCTCGTTGCACTCGGCCAGGCGATCTGTCATCCGGTGTCACCGAAATGTTCGGTATGCCCCGTCACCGCATACTGCATGAAGATCGGAGTAAACCGCGTTAAAAAGTCAGCCAAGGGATGATAAGTCCTCACACGGCTTGCGCCTGAAGCGCATCCGTCTGTGGCGGATAAAATGGTGGGACGTTCTAACGGGGTAAAGAGAAGCAGATAAGCCGGGAATTTTGTGTTGAAAGGTTGACAATTTTTCAGTCTCAGTTATTTAATTAACATCTCAGTGCAGGAGGTCATTGTTATGAATTCCGTGTATCTTTTGCTTGCAGGTCTGGGCGTCTTTGCAATCGGCTACCGGTACTACTCCGCGTTTATAGCGGCAAAGGTGCTGAGCCTTGACGCAACAAGAAAGACACCGGCTTTTACAAAAAACGACGGCAAGGATTTTGTGCCGACAAACCGGTTTGTGCTGTTCGGTCATCATTTTGCAGCAATAGCCGGAGCAGGTCCTCTGATAGGGCCGGTTCTTGCAGCACAGTTCGGCTTTCTGCCCGGGGCGATCTGGATTATCTTCGGAGCTGTGATAGCCGGTGCTGTCCATGATATCGTGATTCTCTTTGCCTCGGTACGCAACGGCGGCGAGGCGCTTCATAACATCGCGAGAAGGTACATGGGAAGGCTCAGCGGTATAACAACCGCACTTGCCACCTTATTTATCATCATAACAGCCCTGGCCGGGCTTGCCATTGCTGTTGTAAATTCCATGAATGAAAGCTCATGGGGTACGTTCACCATAGGGTTTACCATACCGGTCGCACTGCTTGTCGGATGGTACATGAAAACCCTGAGGCCGGATAAGATAGCAGAGGCAAGCGTTATCGGAGTAGTGCTCGTACTGGCCGGTGTCATCTTCGGAAGAATCATCCAGCAATCGTCCATATCATCATGGTTTATGTTTTCGAGGCACCAGCTCTCGATTATGCTCGCTGTGTATGGATTTACAGCATCGGTCCTGCCGGTCTGGCTTTTGCTTGCTCCAAGGGACTACCTCAGCACTTACATGAAGCTCGGCACCATAGCCATGCTTGCAATAGGTATATTTATTGCGCATCCCTATTTACAGATGCCTGCTTTAACAAAATTCATACACGGAGGAGGCCCGATAATACCCGGCAAGGTGTGGCCCTATGTATTTATCACCATCGCATGCGGGGCAATATCTGGGTTTCATGCACTCATAAGCTCGGGAACAACCCCGAAGATGCTTTCCAATGAAAAGGACATACGGTTCATCGGTTACGGTGCCATGGTCACCGAGGGCTTTGTAGCTTTGATGGCACTTATTGCCGCAAGCGTCCTGCCGCCGGGCGATTATTTTGCTATCAATACCATGCCCGCGGTATTTGCGAAGCTCGGGATGAGTACCGTCCACATGAACGAACTTTCAAGGCTGGTCGGGGAAAATATCACCGGCAGGCCGGGAGGCGCCGTGTCACTCGCCGTGGGCATGGCGTACATCTTCGGGAATATTCCGGGATTAAAAACACTCATGTCGTACTGGTATCACTTCGCCATTATGTTCGAAGCACTTTTCATTCTTACGACCATAGACGCGGGCACGAGGGTCGGAAGGTATATCCTGCAGGAGTCTATCGGGAGCATCATACCGAAGGTAAAAGAGATCTCGTGGTGGCCAGGCGTTATTATAACGAGTGCCGTCATATCCGTTTCATGGGGATACCTTTTGTACTTCGGCAGTATCAGTACGATCTGGCCCATGTTCGGTGTTGCAAATCAGTTGCTTGCTGTCATCGCACTGACCATAGGCACGACATTTATCCTCCATCACGCACCCAAAAAAGTATACAGCCTGATCACCTTTCTTCCGTTTGTCTTCATGTTTGTCGTTACCTTTACAGCGGGTCTGGAAAATATATTCGATATCTATATCAAGCAGAACACAACAACAGCACATGTTAATATTTTCCTGACGGTATCCATGCTGGTCCTTGTTTTGCTTATCGCACTTGACGGTATACGGAACTGGTTCAATATACTTACCGGCAGGGCAAAACCCGTGGTTGAAGGCCAGGATACAGAGCACATACCCGAAGATGTAAGGCGATCGATAGATAACCTGGAGTAAACCCCGTTAGAAAGTCTTCACAGGACTTGCGCCGGAGGAGCATGTGTCTGTTGCGGAGAAAATGGCCGGTCCATCATTTTGAACTGAAGGATTGCTTCGTCACTTCGTTCCTCGCAATGACAGCCCAAGAGCCTGCAATAACCTGGCAGACATCGAGTGGTAATCCCTTACCGAAGAATTAAAAAGAGACTTCAAATCCCCCCTACCCCCCTTTTCTAAAGGGGGGT
>DAHXOM010000055.1 GCA_027364825.1 bacterium
AGAAATTGATATCGCAGTGCACAGCATGAAGGATATGCCCGCAGAGATACCGGACGGACTCTCTATAGCGGCGACCCCTCCTGCCGAAGAGCCATGGGATGCCCTTGTTTTCAATAAGAAATCGACATTGGCCGGTTTGAAAAAGGACGCAGTTATCGGGACGACAAGCCTCAGAAGAATAGTGCAGTTGAAGAGGATCAATCATGGATTACGGTTTGAAATGCTCAGGGGGAACATCGATACGCGGATCAGAAAACTGATGGAAGGGCAGTACGATGCCATTGTCATTGCTTATGCCGGCATGAACAGGCTCGGTATAAAGCCGGAATTCACGGAGAAATTAAACATAATACCCGCCGCCGGGCAGGGTATCATAGCCATAGAAGCTCACAGGGACACGAGCGGCCTAAAGCGGTATCTTGATGCGCTGAATGATGTTCAGACATTTTATAGGGCAGATGCAGAGCGGGGGTTTGTAACACGTTTGGGGGCAAATTGTCAGATACCTGCCGGTGCGCATGCCGCCGTAATTAATAATACTATTGAAATGACAGGATTTATTGCTGATACGCAGGGCAATACTTTTTATCAAAGCAGTGTTACCGGGTCCAAAGAACAGGCATATAGCACCGGAGTCAGGCTTGCAGATGAACTGCTGAAATCGGGTGCATCGAAGTTGGTGGATTTATAGGTATGAAGAGAGGTAAAGTATACATAGCCGGTGCAGGTCCTGGTGATCCCGAACTTCTAACGCTCAAGGTCATAAACCACATAAAAACTGCCGAGGTGATCGTGTACGATCACCTCATAAATAAAGAGGTGCTGAAATTCGCAGCCCCGTCGGCCGAACTTATATACGCGGGGAAAATGGCAGGGGAGCATATAAAGTCTCAGCACGAAATCAATAAAATACTGGTCGATAAAGCAATTGCCGGTAATAATGTATTGAGGCTGAAAGGCGGAGACCCGTTCCTGTTCGGGAGGGGTGGTGAAGAGGCCGTTGCACTTGCGGAAGAAGGGATCGGCTTTGAAATTATTCCCGGTGTTTCATCGATCAATGCCGTTCCTCTCTATGCCGGTATTCCGCTTACCCACCGCGATCTGTCGTCCTCTGTGGTTATCATAACCGGGCATAAGCATACGGCAGCGGGCATCGATGAGCACAACTGGGATGCCATTGCAAAGATTGATACGATTGTGGTGCTCATGGGTGTTGCTCAGATAAAACAGATAGCACAGAAGCTTGCCGCTCAAGGGCGCGACCTGCATGATCCTGTGGCTGTCATACGATGGGGCACCATGCCCCTGCAATCGACATACGTTTGTACGTTGAAAGACATCCTTGAGGAAAATCATAAGCCTTTCATTACACCGGCGCTTGTCATTATCGGTAAAGTCGTCTCACTGCGAGAAAAACTGAACTGGTTTGAACATCTGCCCCTGTTCGGCAGGAGGGTGCTCATTACAAGGATGGAAAAAGATGCCTCGTCTCTGAGACAATCTCTTGAGTGGCTCGGTGCCTTTGTTCTTGAACAGCCGACCATTCAGGTCACTGCTCCCGATGATTATACACCGCTCGATAGTGCGATACGGGAACTCGGTACCTACGATATGATAATATTTACGAGCGCAAATGCAGTGAATAGATTTATAGACAGGTTGTGGACGACCGGGAAGGACATACGGTCGATCGGAACTGCAAAGATAGCGGCAATAGGTCCTAAAACAGCGCAGGCAATTGAGGCGCTTAAAATAAGAGTAAATCAGGTGCCTGAAGAATTCAGGGCAGAAGGCCTTATTTCGATACTGGACGGTGCGGTGAACGGCAGGAAGATCCTGATACCGAGGGCTCAGGAAGCAAGGATGGTCCTTGTGGATGAATTGAAAAAGATGGGCGCCGAGGTGAATGTTGTCCCTGTCTATAAAACGATCAGGGCGGAAGTAAAGCAGGACATGCTCTCTTACCTGAAAGATGGTGTGGATATTGCCGTTTTTACCAGTTCATCGACGGTAACCAACTTTTTTGATATGTTCGGAGAAAATGCATTCCACATACTCGAACATGCGGACATAGCCTGCATAGGCCCCATAACAGCGAAGACCGTTCATGACATGGGACTCGAGGTCAAGATTGTGCCTTCGTCTTATACGATAGAAGCGTTAATCCAGGAAATAACAATAAGTTATAAACATGAGCGGTGATCTTTTTAAGAATATGATTGACCGTTCTGTAAAAAAAATTTAAAACAATTCCATGCGGGTAATACTCTATACAGGGAAAGGCGGGGTCGGCAAAACTACAGTGTCTGCCGCTACCGCAGTTCTTGCCTCTGAACTTGGACATAAGACTGTTGTTCTGAGTACGGATCCCGCGCATAGCCTTTCCGATGCATTCTCGATCCAGATAGGGAATACCCCTCAAAAATTAAAGGAAAACCTTTACGGGCAGGAAATAGACATTTACAAGGAGATAGCCGCTAATTGGGGAAAAATAGAGTCTTATGTGAAAACCCTGCTCCAGAGCCAGGGACTCGATGAGTTGATGTCCGATGAACTTGCAACACTTCCCGGTATGGATGAATTGTTCAGCCTTCTCAAGCTCCTCGAGTTCCAGCAGGAAGGCAAGTACGATACCATAATTATAGACTGTGCACCGACAGCCAGTACCATAAAATTACTGAGCTTTCCCGAGATATTCCAATGGTACATGGATAAGTTTTTTAATATAGGCAGGACGATAGCAAAAATTGTACGGCCGGCCGCAGAAAGGTTGACGAGGATCCCTTTTCCAAAAGATGAAGTTTACGGTTCGATTGAGAAACTGTACGTCAAAATGATCAAGATCAAAGAACTGCTTCTGAATAATAATATTACAACGATACGGCTTGTCATAAATCCCGAGAAAATGGTTATCAATGAATCCCAGCGCGCATATACCTACCTGAACATGTTCGGGTTTACCGTTGATGCCCTCGTGGTAAACAAGGTCTATCCCCAGGAGATTAATAATTCTTACCTCTCCAACTGGCTTGGCATACAGGACAAGCACATGAAGCATATAACACGGGTGTTCCATGGGACCCCTATCTTTAAATCAATCCTTTATGACAGGGAAATGGTTGGCATAGCGTCGCTGTCGAAATTTTCCCGGGATTTATTCAAGGAAGATGATCCTACAAAATGTTTTAATAAAGAAGCACCGATCAAGATAAGCAAAAAGGGGGATCAATTTTTACTGATGATAAAAATGCCCGGGGTTAAAAAAGAGGACATAGGCCTTCTGACAAGCGGAGACGAGCTTATCATCAAAATAAAAAATTTTCAGCGTAATCTTATGCTGCCGAGAGCCCTTCAAACAAGGCAGATAAAAGAAGCAACGATAGAGGGCGACTGGTTGAAGATTATTTTTATATGAAAAAGAAAGATAGAAAAGGGAATTTGAATCCGGACGCGATAAAATCGCTCGGTTCTGCAAAACAGCATTTCCTGACTGCAAACAGGGAAGATATACTCGCCCTGAACGATGTTAT
>DAHXOM010000056.1 GCA_027364825.1 bacterium
CTAACATATAATATACTTTTAATAGAGTATAGATACGTCAGTTTCTAACGGGGTGTACTTGCTAAAGAAGCAATTATAAGTATTCTAGTCAAGAATTAGTTTATGTAGGGATAAACTATATTTTATAGTGTGTTATGGATATATCGATTGAAATCGAAAAAGGAAGCAGACCCGTCCTATGGCGGAAAACAGTATTTTAAACCGTTTGAACCGTATCTACTGTTAAAATCGTTAAAAATACGGATCGCAAGCTCCTTACCTTCACGCAGGTACCGGAATGAATGAACAAACTTTCTTATTGCAAGTACCGGATTAAATCAAATTCTTTCAATTTTTCTTGCGTCAATTCTGGACAATTGTTACATAAATCCAATCATGTGGAATATAATAATTACAGGTCTGACCTCACTCTTTACCGACATATCAAGCGAGATGATCTATCCGATCATTTCTCTCTATCTGCTTGCCCTTGGTTCAAGCCCGGCACTTATCGGGCTTATTGAAGGTATTGCTGAGAGCACTGCAAGCGTGGTTAAGGTTTTTTCGGGTGCTCTGTCTGACAGGATCAGAAAGAGAAAATCACTCGCGATCCTCGGGTATGCATTCTCTCCCATCGGCAAGTTCTTTATGTGGCTGGCAAGCGGCTGGAGTTTTGTATTTATCGGCAGAACACTGGACAGATTCGGCAAAGGTATCAGGACGGCACCCCGGGACACCATCATAGCGGAATCAAGCAAAGAAGAAAAAAGAGGAGCAGCCTTCGGACTTCACAGGGCCATGGATACCCTTGGGGCAACCTTCGGGGTGATAATAGCTATTATTATCATGAGATCCCTCGGTCTGAATGAGGGCCTGCACACGACACAGCATATCCAATCGTATCTGCCTGCATTCAAAACAATCATACTGATAAGCCTTATCCCCGCTGCTATCGGCGTTGCAATCTTGTTCCTTGTGAAAGAGACGGGTACCGGCAAACCGCTGGCGCATAACCTTTCATTGAAGTGGTCGAAACTCGACAGAAGGTTAAAGGCCTTTCTTATCGTGACCTTTATATTTACCCTCGGGAACTCTTCAAACCAATTTTTGCTCATGCGCGCAAAGGACATCGGCTTCTCGGTCGAAGGTGTGCTTTTCCTGTACCTTGTTTACAACCTTGTTTACGGCGTTATTTCATGGCCAGCAGGTAAACTTTCGGATAAGATCGGCAGAAAAACTCTGATTGTTCTGGGTTATTTTGTTTATGCAATTGTTTACACGGGATTTGGTATATCCAATACCAGTTCGTCCATGTGGATGCTATTTTCCATCTACGGCCTTTACATAGCATTTACCGAAGGGGTTGAGAAGGCACTGGTTTCGGACATAGCACCGAAAGACCTCAGGGCCACGTTGATAGGCTTACATGCAACGCTGGTCGGCATAGGCCTGTTTCCGGCCTCTCTGCTTGCAGGGCTTATATGGGATTCGCTGGGACGGCGGTTCACGTTCTATCTCGGCGGACTGAGGGGCCTTGTAGCTGCCGTTGGGATGCTGATAGTACTGTAAAAAATAAAAAAGGGGCTTACGGTGGTAAGCCCCTGCGGAAATACGCTTGTTATTCTGCGAGAATCTTGTTGATGTTGTCCTGAATTTCCTTGGGCGTCCACATGCCTTCAGATTTTGTTACGCCATCCGTCATCTTCATGTAGAACTGGTATATCTTTCTTCCCTGTACGCCGAATATCTTACCGGTTATACCTTTTGAAAGATCGGATGCAAGGAATACTACAACAGGTGATATATGTTCCGGTGCAAGGTCCTTTTCCTGTCCTGCAAACATGGGCAGGTCCTCTGTCATCCTCGTATAGGCGATAGGTGCAACCGCATTCACGGTTATGCCGGCCTTCTCGAGTTCCATGGCATCGGTCTTTGTCATAGAATATATACCGCCCTTTGCAGCGCTGTAGTTTGTCTGACCGAAGTTACCCATCAACCCGGCTATTGATGTTGTATTGATGATCCTTCCTCCCTGTCCCTGTTCCTTTAAAACCTTTGCCGCTGCCTGGGTTACTGCAAACGTACCTTTCAGATGTACTGCTATTACTATATCAAATTCCTCTTCTGTCATCTTGAGAAGTGTTTTATCGCGGAGTATTCCTGCATTGTTTACGACGATATCCAGTCTTCCGAAAGCGCTCATAGCTGTCTTGATAATATTCGCCGCACCCTGTATTGTTGCGACAGAGTCGTAGTTTGCAGCTGCGGAGCCGCCCATCTTTTTGATCTCATCCACAACCACATCGGCAGCCTTCGATGAAGAACCGGAGCCGTCGCGCGTACCTCCGAGATCGTTAATGACAACCTTTGCACCTTCTTTTACCATTGCAATAGCGTGCTGTCTTCCAATACCGGAACCGGATCCGGTGATTATTGCCACTTTCCCGTCAAGAAGTCCCATAACTTTACCTCCTTTATTTTTTTGATAATATAATCAATAAAAGCAATCGCAGCTTATGTCAATAAATTTGCGCAAGTACGGGTTATTGTATTATTTTGGATATCTGCTTCATTGCTTCGAGTACTTTCTCGAGCATTGGTTGTGTGTGTGCCGCAGTGACGGTCATTCTGAGCCGTGAAGTGCCCTCCGGAACCGAAGGCGGCCGTATACCTGAAACAAAGATCCCCCGTTCGAACAGCATTGATGATAATCGCATGGTCTTATCCGCATCGCCGATTATAACAGGTATAATCGGTGTTGGATCATCACTCATGGTAAATCCGATGCTTTTCAGACCGTTCCTTAGAAAATTGATATTGTCCCTGAGCTTCCGTCTTAATTCGGGATGTTTTTGAACCAGTTCGATTGCCTTTGAGCTCACGGCACAGACAGCAGGGGGCAGGGCTGTCGAAAAGATGAAGGGGCGCGCTTTGTTGGTAAAGTATTCAACAAGTAATTTACTGCCTGCAGCGTATGCACCGAAACTCCCCAGCGCCTTACCGAGTGTTCCCATCTGTATGTGGATCCTGTGACTCACGCCGAGCATCTCTGCCGCACCTCTGCCGGTTTCACCGAGTACGCCTGTTGCATGTGCCTCATCGATCATGATTATCGCATTATATTTTTCTGCGAGCATGACCAGTTCTTTCAAAGGCGCAATGTCTCCGTCCATACTGAAAACGCTGTCTGTCACAATGAGCTTCTTTTTTGGCTTATGCTCATTGCTTCCCGTATCAATTGATTTGAGTATGTCTTCAACCATGGTTACATCACGGTGTTTGTAGACGTATACCCGTGCCTTGCTGAGCCGTATACCGTCTATAATCGATGCATGGTTCAACTCATCCGATACGATTGCAGTATCTTTACCTGCTATTGCAGATATGATGCCGACATTGGCATGGTAACCTGAATTAAATACAAGGGCTGATTCTGTATTTTTAAACGCGGCTATATCATGCTCGAGTTGTTCATGGGGAGGCATGTTCCCGGATACCAGTCTTGATGCACCGGCAGCAACACCGAACTCCTCTATAGCAGATGTTGCTGTTTTCATAAGATCCGGATGATTGGCAAGACTGAGATAATTGTTGGAACACATGAGTATAATGTCCCGGCCGTCCATCCTGACAACTGGTTTTTGCATACTCCCTATAGTACGCATAGATCTGAAGAGCTTGTTTGATTTTATTTTCTTGAGCTCTTCAGACAGAATATCGAGAGGATCCGTCATACCGCTATTGGCTTTGATACCTCAAGACCAAGGTCGCGGACCATGCGTATATCTTCTTCCGATGGCCTGCCCGGTGTTGTAAGATATCCTCCGGTCATCATGCCGTTTGCACCTGCATAGAAAATCATGGATTGCATATCCCTGAGATTTACCTCCCTGCCGCCGCAGATAACGATGTCTTTCTCAGGCAGGACCATTCTGAAAAGGGCAATAATTCTAAGGCACTCTGTAGGGGTCAATATACCTTTCCCTTCCAGCGGTGTGCCTTTAACAGGGTTTAAAAAATTGATTGGTATGGAATCAACATCGAGTTCTTTGAGCGTAAAGGCCAGTTCAATGCGGTCATCCCATGATTCGCCGATTCCGAACACACCGCCGCTGCACACGTTTAACCCTGCAAGCTTTGCAGCCTTTACAGCGTCGACATCATCGTCATAGGGGTGGGTCGTACAAATATTGGAGAAAAAAGACCGCGAGGTTTCAAGATTATGATGGTACTTGGTCAGTCCCGCATCTTTCAAATGGTTTAATTCCTGCCCGCTCAGTATGCCCAGTGATGCACACCGGTAAAGCGGTGTTTTTTCTGAAATGGTTTTTATTGCATCTGCGATGTCATCGAGTTCTGTCTTGTTATCAATGCCGTACCCGCTCGTAACGATTGAGAATCCCCTGGCACCTGCATGGACCGCATTCACGGCCTTTTCCGTGATGGTCTCGGTCCGCAATAAAGGATAACTTTTTGCCTCAGTTTTATAATGCGCCGACTGTGCACAAAATTTGCAGTCCTCAGGGCACAACCCGGACTTTGCATTTACTATCGAACAGATGTTTATACTGTTTCCCTTGAAATGCCGTCTCAGGGTGTCGGTTACTTCAAAAAGCTTTACCATACTATCATCGGTAAGTGCGGTAATCTGTTGGGCATCGCGTGGTGAAATACCGTTGTGTTCCATTACATAATCGAACGATGGTACCATGTTTTCCTCCCGGGTATAATAGGACTTTTTGCTTAAATAAGGCGCTCTATTCGAATACCTGCTGATAAATGTAATCTATGTATTTAAAATGCGCATTCAGATCAAGCATGCCCTGCAGATGGGGTTTTGTCAAAAGTTTGCTCACCTGTTTGTCCTGTAATAGCACATCTACAAAATCTGTACCAGTATCAAAAGCAGTGAATGCAGCTTTCTGGATTATCGCGTAAGCATCCTCCCGCGCCATACCTTTATCAATCAAAGCAAGCATGACTTTTTCCGAGTCATAGAGCCCTTTTGTTATGTCCAGATTTGCTTTCATCCTGTCTTCATGGACAACAAGATTATCGACAAGCCATGTTACGCGATTGAGCATAAAGTCAATAAGGGTGGTTGCATCGGGTGCTATGATTCTTTCCACGGATGAGTGACTTATATCCCGTTCGTGCCAGAGCGGTATATCTTCAAGTGCTGCTATCAAGTATGATCTGATAATCCTTGATAGACCCGTAAGATTTTCGGAAAGGATGGGGTTTCGTTTATGCGGCATTGCGGATGATCCTTTCTGTCCCTGGGTGAAGTATTCCTCAGCCTCCCGTACCTCGGTACGCTGGAGGTGCCGTATCTCCAGGGCAATCCTTTCGATGCCTGCTGCGAGGATGGCAAGTGCTGCGAAGTACTCGGCATGCCTGTCCCTTGCTATGACCTGTGTAGAGTAGGGCTCTACATTCAACCCGAGCCTTTTACAGACATGCTTCTCTATTGAGGGATCTATGTTTCCATACGTTCCCACCGCGCCCTTTATCTTTCCGTACCTGACATTCTCAACAGCGCTCTCAAGCCTCTTCCTGTTCCTTTTCGTTTCTTCGTACCATGAAACGAACTTTAAACCGAATGTGATGGGCTCCGCGTGTATCCCGTGTGTCCTTCCTATCGTAGGCAGGGATTTATACTTCAATGCCTTTTCTTTCAGGACCTTCAACAGCGCATCGATATCATCGAGTATGATTTTTCCTGCCCTGACGAGCTGTACTGCAAAGGCAGTATCCAGCACGTCGGATGATGTAAGCCCCATGTGGATGAACCTTGCGTCTTCACCAACCTTCTCTTTGACAGCGGTCAGCAGTGCTATAACATCATGTTTGACAACAAGCTCTATTTCATCGACCCTTTTCGCGTCGAATGACGCGGTTGCCTTTATATGTTCTAATGTTGCCTTTGGTATTTTGCCGGCTTCTGCATAGGCTTCACATGCAGCGAGTTCAACATCAAGCCATATTCTGTACTTGGTTTCGTTTGTCCATATGTCGGCACACTGTTTGCGGCTGTATCTTTCTATCATAACGATACTCCTGTAAATAGGTTAATTACGCTTGTAGGCCGGTATAGCTTATTTTGTCAATTTTTTTACAGCTTCAAGTGCTTTATTATAATCGGGGTGATTCGTCATATCAGGCACTATTTCTATGTAGCGTATCACTTCATCCTTATCGATCACGAAGATTGATCGGGTAAGCAATCTCAGTTCTTTAATGAGAACACCGTAGGCGTTGCCGAATGATGCATCCCTGTGGTCGGACAATGTTCTGATCTTGTCTATACCGCCTGCCGAACAGAAACGAGATATGGCAAACGGCAGGTCCATACTCAGGTTGATAATCACAATATCGGAGGGCAGTTTGCCTGCTTCTTCATTGAATCTCGTTGCCTGCAGGTTGCAAACAGAGGTGTCCAGAGATGGTGTTACACTCAATACCTTTATTTTCCCTGAGAAATCTTTCAGCCTTATCTCTTTCAGATCTTTATCGAGCGCAACGAAATCAGGCGCTTTATCCCCGACCTTGAGCCCGTTACCAATGAGTGTGAGCGGATTTCCTTTTGACGTAACAATATTTTTTCTTTCCATACATCCTCCCTTTCAATTAGGTTTTGTATTGTCTCAGAAGATCATAATCACGATAAAATACCGAAGCAATAGACCTGCATTCCCTGCTGCAGAGGTGAGATTTTCTCTATCTATGCTTGACATCGCTAAAATGTGCTGATAGCTCTATAAAGATAATGATACGCATGAAAAATAATACAATTGAATATGAACGCAGGCACGTAGCTCAGGGGGAGAGCGCTGCTTTCACACAGCAGAGGTCGACGGTTCGATACCGTCCGTGCCTACCATTTCGCTGCAGTGTAACCCGTTTCAACCATGATGATGTTTATGGTATGTATGGGGAGAACGGAGGTCTTACAGGCACGTAGCTCAGGGGGAGAGCGCTACCTTGACACGGTAGAGGTCGGCGGTTCGATACCGCCCGTGCCTACCATTCAATTATGCTTACCATTAACTTTGAAAACAAACAATTCGATATCAAAGAAGGAACCACGGTTAAGTCTTTTTTAGAGAGCGTGAAGAGACTTACGCCTTCTGTTGTTATAGCTAAACTGAATGATAAGTATGTGGATCTTTCATATCAATTGAAAGAAGACAGGGCTGAACTTAAGTCTGTATCAGTTACGGATCCCGATGCATTATCTGTGCTCAGGCATTCGGCTTCACACCTCATGGCTCAGGCTGTAAAAGAGCTGTTCCCGGATGTAAAGCTGACCATAGGCCCTTCAATCGAAGACGGATTTTACTATGATTTTTCTACTGCAAACCCGTTTACACCGCAGGATCTGGAGAAGATTGAACAACGTATGAAAGAGCTGGTAAAAAAGAATATTCCAATAGAAAGAATGGAACTTACCAAGGATGAAGCGGAGAAGTTGTTCAGAGACAGGCATGAAGACTACAAGATCGAAATCCTCAGGGATATCCAGGGTACCATCTCAGCTTACCAGCAGGGAGATTTTGTTGATCTGTGTTTTGG
>DAHXOM010000126.1 GCA_027364825.1 bacterium
GCTTTACTTAGGGATTGTTGTAGCATTTCTTCTCGTAGCCTTTACAGGCTGCGGCAGCGGCGGGAGCGGCGGCAGCGGTGGTCCGTTCAGCGCCGATCAATTGAATGCTCTTGCACAGTTATTTGCAACGTCTGCAAATAGTGCGTCGACAATGACTGTAAGTTCTTATTCTCCGTTAAAAGTAAAAAGTCTAAGTCCACTCTCATCATGCGGACCGAGCACACTTATTCCACCTACAAGTTGTGCAGGCGGTGGAGATATCTATTATACCCTTAACATGAACTGTACAATGCCAACCGGTTGCTGTTCCGCTAACCCTCCCTGTTCACAAGATTCCATGTCAATAAACGGACAGGGCTCAATCAATTACAATTCATGTGCCGAAACCATTACAACAACAGGTGATCATTTAATGATTAACGGAACCATAAACATGGGACTTACCTCCAATGCAACAATACAATGCGGAGGTGCAGTAGATGTGGATGTAACAGTTACTTTCACCGGTATGCCTACTATTAGTGTAAATGGTAAAGACGTGTGTCATGGAGATATCTTTATTAAGGCAACAGGCCATTCAGGCGCGTCAAATTATACATCTGTTTCAGGAACTATTTGTGGACAGCGCATATACGAAAACTACAATTACGGCTGTTCTGTAACGTGTGCTGATAAGTCTTGCTGTTATGCCGGCTCCTATTGCTCAACATGCTATGCAAATGCATGTATTCCTACTGGTGCAGTAGACTGCTGTAACGGCTACAACTGTCCTTCCGGAACAACTTGCGTTCAATCCAGTGGTAAGACGATGTGTCAGCTATCGTTGGTAAATTTTGGTGTAGCCATGCCTTCATTTGAGGCGGTCAAGTAATAAGTTCTTTTTTAGATGGTACCTGTGTACCACCTAAAAAGCGGGATTCTGAAATAAGCCAGCCCTGATATTTGTCAGGGCTGGACAGTTTCTCAGAAAAAGGGCGGATATAAATGCCCGCCCTATCTTTTTGGGCTATGTTTATCCTTTGTGCTATTGAGGTGTATTGCACGGACAGTCCATCATACCGCCCTGTCCCATACCTCTCATACCTTTCCCCATCATGCCGGGTCTCATGCCTTTCCCCATCATACCGTGTTTCATGCCGAACCATGGACCGACCTCTTTATCGAGACCGTATTTCTTTGCAGCATCAAGGATCTTTGTTTTAAGGTCGATAATCTCCTTTTGAATCGATGCTATTTTGTCGTAATTGACTTCCTGTGCTCCGTACGCTTTCATTAATTCAATCCGCTTGAGGATCAGCTCGTTGCGTGCATCAGTGGTATCTTTGAGGAACTTCTTTACAGAGTCTATATTGAGGTTTGCAACCGCTGTAAATCCCATATCATGCCAGCCGCCGGTGCCCATCGCATAAACACTACCCGATATCATTAGTCCTATAAGGACTGCCATACCCGCTATCATTGTTTTCTTCATTGTTTCTTTCCTCCTTGATTTATTAAACGGAGTACCCGTTAAAAAGTTCCCCTCCCTGACCCGCAGTTACAGTAATTATTGCATTTCCGGCACAATCGAATGTATTTTTATAGTACACAGCGTTAGAAAGGACGTAGCTTTAAACCACGCCATTTCTATAAGGAATAAAAAAATTATCGTAGTATCCCACCATACATGGTGGGGCTTTCTAACCGGGTAAAACAGTATTCCTAAAAGTATTTATTGGGAGGTACTATGGAAACTATAACAAGAACAGTATGGCTCATAGATGCAGTCAGGACAGCTATAGGCAAGCATGGCGGGATATTGTCTTCCATAAGGCCGGACGATCTTGGAGCTATTGTCTTGAAGGAAATAATCAAGCGGAACACTATAACAACTAAGGATATTGAGGATGTATATTTCGGGTGTGCCAACCAGGCAGGAGAAGATAACCGGAATGTTGCGCGCATGAGCTTACTGCTTGCAGGCTTTCCTATAGAAATTGCCGGATGCACGGTGAACAGACTGTGCGGTTCAGGGCTTGAAGCCATAGCAGAAGCATCCCGATGTATCATGGCAGGAGAAGGGGACATCTATATAGGTGGAGGCGTGGAGTCTATGAGCAGGGCCCCATGGGTAATACCAAAACCGGACCAGGCATTTCCCAAGGGCAATAGTACTGCATACGATACAACCCTGGGCTGGAGGCTCATAAACCAGAAGATGGAAGCCCTGGGACATACGGATTCTCTTGGTATGACCGCTGAAAACCTTGCGGAGATGTATAAAATTTCAAGGGAGGATCAGGACAAATTTTCACTCGCAAGCAATCAAAGATCAATATCGGCAATAAATAACGGCTTTTTTAAGGATCAAATTGTGCCGGTTGAAACAAAAAAAGGCATGGCTGTGATCGATGAAGGGCCGAGAAGCGATACATCTTTGGAGAAATTGTCGAAGTTGAAGCCGGTGTTCAGGAAGGACGGTACGGTTACTGCGGGCAACTCAAGCCAGTTGAGCGATGGTGCCGCAGCAGTCCTCCTTGTATCCGAAGACTATGGCAAAGCACACGGTTTAAAGCCCCTTGCAAAAATAAGGAGTATTGCGGTTGCAGGTGTTCCTCCGAGGATTATGGGTATAGGTCCGGTTCCTGCAACGAAGAAAGCATTGGACAGGGCAAAGTTAACGCTGGATGATATCAAATTGATTGAACTCAACGAAGCCTTTGCAGCACAGTCATTGGCTGTCTTGAAGGAATGGAAGATGGATTCCGCGGATCCAAGATTAAATCCCCATGGCGGCGCAATAGCAGCCGGACATCCGCTTGGTGCCACCGGAGCAATACTTATGACAAAATTATTGCATGGGATGCAGAGTAATAATGATGCGCAGTTCGGGCTTGTTTCCCTGTGTATCGGCGTAGGGCAGGGCATATCCATTGTTGTAGAAAAATTATAGTGTATCAAGTGCAACATATTAATAAACTGAGTAAATATTCTAATCCATTTTCTCTGATAGAATACTCTTGAAAGGTGGATGCCATGAGTTTTGACAAGAAAGATAACCTTACCCTCGGCATAATCGGTGCCGGTGCCATGGGAAGAGGCATTGCGCAGGTTGCATCATTATCCGGTATGAAGGTTCTTCTCTATGATTCCGATGCCAACGTAGTTTCCGGTGCAATACGCTTTATACAGGACATGATAAACAAAAGTGCTGCAAAAGGAAAGATTACAGAGGCTGATGCAAAGAAAGCTGTTGCCCTGATAAAAAAGGCGGACAGTCTGAAAGACTTTTCCAATTGTGATGTTGTTATTGAGGCAATCATAGAGAACCTCAATGCAAAGAGGGAATTATTCAAGAAGCTTGAAGATATAGTTTCAAACGAGTGTATTATTGCCACAAACACCTCTTCATTGTCGGTTACCGCAATTGGTTCTGTTTGCAGAAATCCCAAAAAGATCGCAGGTTTTCATTTCTTCAATCCCGTCCCTCTTATGAAGCTTGTGGAGGTGGTCCGGGGATTGGCTACCGAGGAACAGACCATCGACAGCTTGGTTGGAATAGCGAAAAAGATGGGACACACGCCGGTTGTAACAAAAGATGCACCCGGCTTTATTGTCAACCATACGGGCAGGGCGTATGTAACAGAAAGCCTTGCAATACTCAGCGAAAATATAGCCGATACCTGGCAGATAGACGGTATCCTGCGTGATGCAGCCGGTTTTAGAATGGGACCATTTGAACTGTTCGATCTGACCGGTCTTGATATTTCACATACTGCAACAGAGGCCATCTACAATCAATTCTATCAGGACCCACGGTTCCGTCCGTCCTACATTGCTCAAACACGTCTGAATGCAGGTTTGCTGGGACGTAAGACAGGCAGGGGGTTTTATGCCTATGAAAATGGAAAACCGGTACTGCAGGATAAAGCCAGGAAAAAAGAGAGCAGGGATATCAAAGATATAAAGGTCTGGGTTGATACTGCAAATACAGAAGGCTTTAAAATCCTGACTGCTTATCTGAAATCAGCAGGCAAAGATATCGATATGAACAATAAACCCAATGAAGACTCCCTCATCGTTGTATCCCCGGTAGCTGAAGATGCTACGACAACAGCACTCAATGCCGGTTTAGATCCCAAAAGGGTGATTGCCGTAGACACCTTTATGGGTTTTGACAAACACAGGACAATGATGTCCACCCCTGCAACAGTTCAGTATATAAAAGACGCAGCAGAGACTATTTTTAGTGCTGACGGTGTAACCGTTGATTCTATCAATGATAGCCCGGGCTTTATTACAGGAAGGATATTGGCAATGGTGGTTAATATCGGCTGTAATGTCGCTGAAAAGGGTATTGCAGCGCCTGAAGATATAGATCGTGCAGTGAAACTGGGACTTGGTTATCCGTTTGGGCCGCTGGAGTGGGGTGATAAAATCGGTGCAATCAAGGTGCTGGATATACTTACATTCTTATACAATTTTTATGGTGATCCACGGTACAGACCCACCCCGTGGTTAAAAAGAAGGGCAAAGCTCGGGATTCCTTTGACTCAAAAAATGCAACAGGGAAGTATCGACGAGGGTTAAATTCTCTGCAGGCGCGAGCCTTGGTCCGCCCTTATCTGTATTTGATCTTAGTTCTTGGGCAGAGCAAGCACTGTCCCTGCAAAAATAAACCTATTCCTCATGAAATACCTGAGCCGAAAATTTTTCTATCTTTAGACCCGGCTTCTTCCACTCATCTTCCGGCAGACCTGCTTTCATACAGGTTTCGCTCAAAAAGGTGTCCCTGTCCCAGCCATATTCTGTTGCAACCTGGGGGAGCAGTACACCCCGGTAATATCCCTTGGTAACATACAGGCCATGCACTCCGACCTTGATCTCATCAAGGGACTTTATTGTCTCAAGTTCAGAGAGCACGGAGATCTCGATCTCGATATGGTTTAACTCATCCGGCGTAACATGCCTGAACCTCGGGTCTTCAACGGCAGCGGCGATCGCCATGGACTGGACGTTCTTATAGAGCGGTTCATTGGAAAAGAAATTGCCGATACAGCCGCGCAACATGCTGTCCTTGTTCAGGGTGACGAATGCACCTGCTTTTCTGAGAAGATTTTTGTTGTTGGTGCTGTAGTCCGGAACAGAGCCTTTTTTCAAATAGGTTTCCAGTGTATTTCTCGCAAGCTGTAAAAGTTCTTTTTGCTCCTGTAGGTTCAATTCTGTCATTTTCCACCTGCTTTATTTTTTATTGTTATTCCTATCTCGCGAAATACGGGATAAACTCCGTAAAAATCCGGCAAAAGAGAACTGGATTCCCATGTTCATAAGAATGACAAAAACATTATGGTGACGGCCTCTTTCCGGTTTTTTTGTAGTTAAAATAATCCATCAGAATATCCCTGTGATCAAAGGCAATGGTATCAGGTAGTGCATCAGCAGTAAACAGATTCAATGATTTTGCGTCATCATCTGCTTTTGGAGTTCCGCTGACAGCACGTGCCAGAAAAACGGTTGTTACAGTATGATGGCGCGGGTCTCGATCGGGCCTGGAATAGGTATAGAACTGCTCGTAAAGCTCCACATTGACCGATGTTTCCTCAAGCGCCTCTCTCCGGGCTGCGTTCTCGAGCGATTCTCCGTAATCTACAAACCCCCCGGGTATGGCCCATCCGTACGGAGGGTTCTTCCGCTCTATCAGGATGATCTTATCGTCGATCTCAATGATAATGTCCGCTGTAGGTACAGGATTTCTGTATGCCGTCATAGTCTCACCTCAATGTACGGTTACCGTGCCGGATTGAACCCTTCCCGAAGGAACTGCAGCACCTTTTGTATCGTGCATGGAGGTTACAATAATGGTTAAAGTAGTTGTACCGGGCGATGCGGCATAAAAAGTCAGGTTTGCAATATTAAACAAGCCCAGAGGATAATATTCGCTTGTCAATTGATTGGTTGAATTTATATCGATACCCGAGGATGTTGAATAGTAATTGGGTGCATTGGCAAATTCCGGTGTATAAGCTACGCCAGGGTATCCCGAGCCACTGCCGCTGACCGATACAAAGTTTAAAATGCTTTGATTGAAGTTTATAAAGATATCGTAGCTGCCGAGCCCGTAAGCATGGGACGGGTCTATAAACACATTAATAGGTACGATAAACTGTGTACCGGCTGTTACCGTTGCACTCCCTATACCGATATTTGCAAGAGACAATGTTATAACAGAGCTTGTTGCGGCGGTATTTCCAACATTATCGGATACCTGTGCGTTGACCGTGTATGTTCCGGTGCCGTTGCTGCCACTGCTCACGGGAAGTGTGGCAGACAGGGTACCGGTAGCGCTTACCCCTGTTGCTGCAACAGTGCCTGCAACGCCGTTTGCGTTAATACCGAAACTCGACGGGTTTACTCCGCTCTGGGAATCACTGTAATCAGCCTGGTACGGCAGGGTTACATTCGGATAGAGGTAATAGGGGAGATTGCCGCCTGATGCACTGCCAGATACAGGCTGGGCAATGGTCAGGGAAGGCGGCGTAGTATCGAGGGAAAAGGTCTGCGAAGCAGTACCGGTCGTGCTGTAGAACAGATCTGTTACAGATGCCTGGATGGTGTGCGTGGTTTGCGAACTTAGCAGTATGTTGCCCTGTGCCGTGAATGATGTCGGTGTTGATAGAAAACCGGAAAGTGTGCTGTTGACTGTTGTTGTAAAAGAACCTGTTACATTATTCCCGTCGGTCAGGATGTTATAGGTGTTCGGATTTAATCCAAGCTCATTGGTTGTATCCGAGAACAACACGCTTACATCTGCATTGGCAGAACCTATATAACCTGATGGACTGAGAATAGTAACTGAAGGGACCGGTGGTTGAAATGTGAATGCAGAAGTTGCATTGCAGCACGGTCCGCTATTGGCAAAGCATCTGTAAGAATTTATAGTGTGTGAACCTGAGGGTGTTATGTATTGTCCCATTGGTTCCTGGCATACTGTTCCTGTGGACATACCGCTGCTACAGAGCGGCGTAATATTCTTATTGTCCATGCTCACGGTAAATCCAGTGCCTGTTGTCCTGTAGTCATAGGCTATGGATATTGCAGGCAAAGGATCCTGTATCGTTGTGCCGTTCGCGGGATAATTTATTGCGAGTGCGGGCAAACTGCATGATGCCGACGTCAGTGTACCTGCATTGTCTTTAATTGTTGCGAACACATTGACACCGTCGCAGGTATTTAATCCGGTTATGGTACCTGTCGCACTATCGGTATTTATGGTTAATGAAGATGTAACAGTATTCGTATTGACTACCACATCGAGTGTAGATGTATTAACCGGAGCGCTTGTGCCTTTGTAGGATATTTTAAGATTAAATGTGCCGTTGTAGGGATCCCAATCGGAGGCCTGACAATCTATAGACAGTATCGGCAGTGTTTTGTTATGCACAGTATTGTTGTTGGTACAGGAGAGTAATAG
>DAHXOM010000064.1 GCA_027364825.1 bacterium
TTAAATATTGAATCTTGCATTTTTAATTTCTTTTAAAGAATTGACTTCTTGATGAGACTGTAATTATTATAAATGTATTCATGCATGAAGGAGAGATTATGTTTGAAAATTTCTTTGAGGCCAACCGCGACAGTGCGAACAAGGCACGGCAAGGGAAGCAGACAACAGGTAAGAAGGTGATCGGCGTAATGCCGGAGTATTTCCCATCCGAGGTGATCACGGCACTCGGCGCTTATCCGGTTTATTTCAAAGGGACTCAGATCCCCATATCCCGTGCAGATACCTATCTTCAGTCGTTTTCCTGCACAACGACAAGAACTATTCTGGAACAGGCAATGAAAGGAGATATGGACTATGTCGACGGCTTTGTATTCACGACCATGTGCGACAACCAGCAAAACCTTTCCGAGGTGTTCAGAAAATTGTTCCCCGAAAAACCTGTTATAAATTTCATGATACCGTTTGCGAATTCAGCTTCTATCCGTCAGCAGCATTTGAAGGAGGAACTCGATAAAGCCATTGGAGCTCTCGAGCCTGTAACCGGTAAAAAATTTACCCAGGAGGGATTTAAACAGGCTGTGTCTGTCTATGAACGCCGCCATGCTCTCGTAAAAAGATTGTACGATCTCAGGAAACGCAACCCAAAGGCATTGTCAGCCTATGAATTTTATTCCATCTTCAAGGCAGGCTCGGTACTACCGGTCGAAGAATTCATAGGTATGCTTGGGCCCGTTGTTTCAGAGCTCGAGAAGAAGGCCGTTCAACCCGTTGAACACAGGGTCATTATATCCGGGATCACACCCGAGCCTCTTGAACTCGCAAAGGTATTCGATGAGCTGGAGATGTACATCGTTGACGATGATATGACAAACGGTGCACGGCAGCATTCAAAAGGCGTACTTGCAGGAGTGGATGCCGTCAGCATCGACAATTTCGTTTTTGGAGGCAGTCCGTGTTCAACGTTGTACAACCCTGCAAAAGACAGGCGCGTATATCTGGCTGACAAGGCGGCTGAGAACAAAGCTGCTGTGGTGCTGTGGCAGATAAAGTTCTGCGAGCCCGAGGCGTTCGAGCGTCCCGATCTTATGGCGTACCTGAAGCAGCACGGTATTCAGGTTACGAGTTTCGAGGTTGAACTGCAGATGAACAGCTTTGAAGGTATAAAAACAAGGCTTCAGGCATTTAAAGAGATACTGTGAGTAACGGGGAGGTATAAATGACAAAGTTTCGCGTATCAGAGACAATGAAAGAGATGATGGCTTCGTACTATCTTGAGGCCAAGAACGCATCATACAATAATAAGCCTGTGGCCTGGATAACGTCGGGAGGACCCGTGGAATTCCTGCACGCAATGGGGGTCATCCCCGTTTATCCGGAGAACTATGCGCCCATGTGTTCCATAACAAGGGTGAGCAAGGACCTTATAGAGGTGAGCGAGGCAGCAGGGTATTCATCCGATCTGTGTTCCTATGCAAGGACCGATATCGGGGCAGACATGACGCAGGGCGGGCCTATCATGGGTCTGCCGAAGCCGGACATGCTGATCGTCGGTACCAATATATGCCATACGGTTGTGAAGTGGTTCGACGTACATGCACGCAAGTACAACGTCCCCCTGTTTATCATCGATATGCCGTACCTGCACGACGGCATGACAAAAGAGGCAATCAACTACGTCGTGAAGCAGTTCGAGGCATTCAAGGTCTTCCTTTCCACGACGTTAAAGAGGCCGTTCGAAGAGGAGAAATTCAGGGAAGCGCTCTTCCTTGCTGCGCAGGTTTCCGAACTCTGGGAAAAGGTGCTCGGCATGGGAAAGAAAAGGCCTTCCCCTCTCAACTCGTTCGACACCTTCATACACCTTGCACCCATAGTGACTCTGCGGGGCACGCAAAAGGCGGTTGACTATTATACTCAGTTCTACAACGAGCTTGTGGAGCTGAACGCGCAGGGGTTCGGCTCTGTTCCGGACGAGAAGATACGGCTGCTCTGGGACAACCTGCCGATATGGTACAAGATAAAATACCTGTCGGAATTTTTTGCAAAGCACCAGGCTGCGTTCGTCGTTTCAACCTATACAAACTCATGGGCAGCCATCCAGGGCAATATCGATACGGACCACGCGCTTGAAGAGCTTGCACGGGCATACCTTTCACCGTACATAAACCGGGACTTCAAGTACCGCATCGACTACCTTGTGAAATTGATAGAAGAGTTCTCGCTCGACGGCATTGTGTTCCACTCGGACCGGAGCTGCAAGCCGTATTCCCTGGGCCAGTACATGATAAA
>DAHXOM010000076.1 GCA_027364825.1 bacterium
AAGCAATAGTATATAAAAAGTAGCTTATAGTTTAACGATTTCCAAAAGGAGGATCTTTTCATGAAAGATGGTTATGTATCCGGGATTGCAAGTATTATCGCAGCTGTGGTTTTGGGCTCGGCTCTGTGGTTTTCTGCGAAAGAGATAAGGATGGGATTGGAACAAGGAGCCTGTAATAGGGTAGCACAAAGAGTCAATGTGCCTGCTCCGCCGCAACAACAGCCTGCTCAACCGCCCGACCCGGCAGGAGATCCTTCTCAAATAAACATTACCGGCAGTCCCTATGAAGGGAAGAAGAATGCACCGGTAACCATGATCGAGTGCTCTGACTTTCAATGTCCGTTCTGTGCGAGGTTTTTTAATGACACACAAACGGAATTACGGAAGAACGAGATCAAGGACGGAAAGGTTAAACTTGTCTTTAAAAACTTTCCATTGCCTTTTCATCAGTACGCCGAGAAAGCAGCAGAAGCTGCCGAGTGCGCCAACAAACAGGGAAAATTCTGGCAGATGCATGACCTCCTGTTCAGTTCCGGGGGAAGGCTGGATATTGACAGCTTAAAATCGTATGCAAAAAAGATCGGGCTTGATCAGGGTAAATTCGACCATTGTCTTGACAGCGGGGAGACAGCAGGCATGGTCAGTGCGGATAAAGCACAATGTGCTGCAGCAGGGGTACAGGGTACACCGACATTCTTTATCAACGGAAAAATGCTTGTCGGTGCACAGCCGTATGAACAATTCAAAAACCTTATTGGAGAAAGTAAACCCCGTTAAAAAGGAGAACGTATGAAGATCAAAAATTTAAAAACCGCATGGTTTTTAGGACTGCTTTTTTTTATGGCAACAATCATTACAACGGTTACCGGATATAGCAGTAGTACCTACGGTGCAAACAGTATACAGCAACCGGCCCCACCGCCTGTTGATTATGGATCACAGGAATTGGCGGGCCTGCCCATATCAGGGTATCAGTTATACTCGGGACACCATATCTTCCTTGGTACTGCATATCCTGCCAAGCTGCCGTTTACCTACACATCGACAATAACAGATACAACAGGTACGTTCACAACTTTGGTAACGGTATCCTGCTTCCAAAAGGAGTTTGTTAGCAACATCTCACCTACAGGAACGGTGACAGGCACCCCGGTATTCAGTTGGACCGGGATTAGTGACCCCAATGCAATCTATGGTGTGGAAGTGGATGACAGCAACGGAGACCTTATATGGAACAACTATGACATTTCCGGAACCTCCGTTGTGTATACCGGACCAGCCCTTATACCAGAAATGACCTACCGTTATCTTGTGCTTGTCGAAAGCAGTAGTTCCTGCAGCAATCAAGGATCATCCTTTGTTTCAGGAAGGTTCATCTACCGGTAGCAGGGAATGCATGTAGATTGCAAAATATCCCGCTATTTTTCGCAATTGGAAGATAGGACAATTTTTTAATATTGTAATTCTGGGGTGAATAGGTTTTAAACAGATCTCAGGGTTATAGATCTTGCCCTGCATTATCCTTGAAGCTACTGAATCTTATCATTCAAATTAGGAGAAGATGTCATCCATTTCTCGGGGTATCTTTTCTTGAGAATTTATTCCAAAACTTGACATTGCTTATATGATATGATTATGCTTAAGAAGTACATGTA
>DAHXOM010000082.1 GCA_027364825.1 bacterium
ATAAAGAAACTCAAGATTCAAGATTCAAGATTAAAATTCAAGACTTTGATACGATAATGTTGCCCATAATTTTATAGGCGAGTTTTGCAGCGAGGAAATCGGTTGCAATAGCATGAGGCTCGGGTGCAAGTTCAACAATATCGCAGCCTATTATGTGCCTTGTTTTGGTGATCATCTTTATAAGATCAATGACATCATACCATAAAAGACCACCCGGCTCCGGAGTACCGACAGCCGGGGCAACAGATGGATCAAACCCGTCAAGATCTATTGTTAAATAGACATTGTCCCCAAGTGATTCCACGACATGCTCTTTCCATAGCTCATCGCTGCGTATAGCGTGCATATAAAAGGTATGAATGCCCCGTTGTTTTATCAGGTTGTACTCTCCTTTTGTTTGGCTTCTTATGCCTACTTGAACAATATCGGCTATATCTTTTATGCGTGCCATTACAGAGCCATGGCTGTATATCGTGCCCTGAAATTTTTCCTGCAAATCAGAGTGTGCATCTACGTGTAAAACGCTTATGCCGGGGAATTGCTCTTTGTAAGCCTTTACTATTGGATAGGTTATAGAATGTTCGCCGCCGAAGGATATTAAAAATTTCTTTTTAATCGGCAGGGCTTTTACCGTTTCGTATATCTTTTCTATGGACAGTTCTGCCGGACCTTTATCAAATTCTATCGGCTCTAAGGTATGTATGCCTTCCCGGTATGGCTCGAGAGCAAGCTCTTCGTCGAATAACTCGAGATACTGTGATGCTTTTATAATGGCATCCGGTCCGTTTTTCGTGCCGGTACCGTACGATGTCGTTTGCTCGTAAGGTATCGGTAAGATTAAGAACTTTGCTTGTTCAAGCGGTACTGTGTACTTCAGGAAGCTGTTTCTGTCTGGTATAGGTACCGGCATAAAATCCCTTCTTATGGCAGGAGCACTGCTGCTGCCAGGACTGTTGTCCAGTAGCCCTCTTTGTCGACCGTTGCCGACTGGGTGATATTCCGTGTCGTAACAACGTGTCCTTTGATTGTCCATATCTCTTTTTGTTCATCCCAGCTCTTGGTTGGATCGAATTCCACGCCGAGAGTTGTTGCGAGCATGAATGCTGCAAGGTCTTCGGCATAGTCTCCTGCGATCTTTTCGGTCTGTCCGAAGCTGTGATGTTCGGAAAGATAGCCGTGTATTGTTTCATCCTTCGGGTTTGCGAGTCCTATGGATGCCGCAATCAGCCGGTGAGGCTCGTTTGATGCATTCTCCGACAACACACAGAATACGATCTGTCCCTGTTGGAGGTATTGTAATCCCGGATCAATGGTAATGATCTTACACCTCGGCGGTATAATACTGCTTACCCTTACCAGATTATATTCCGCTATCTTTGCATCCCGGAGTGCCATCTCAAAACTGGTCAGCTTCTGAGTGTGCCGCCCGATGCCCTTCGTTAAAAAGAGTTTTGAAGGTACAAACATCCATCCTCCATTTTTTTGAATCCTCTGTGTTTATGTAACGGAGAAATCCTCATGTCAATAAAAATTATTTTTTACCGCCGACAACGATTTGCGGGATCCGTAACGTCGGCTGCCCGTCTGCAACAGGTACCCCTTGATTGTCCTTGCCGCAGGTGCCGATACTGTAGCCGATATCACTGCCGACCCTGTCTATCTCCTTCAACACCGTAGGTCCGTTGCCAAGCAGTGTTACCCCTTCGACCGGAGGGCCTATCTGGCCATGCTCTATGGTATGTCCCTCTGTGATCTCAAAAATAAAATCACCCGTTGCAGTATTGACCTCTCCGCCGCCCATTTTGAGAACGAGCAATCCGTCATCCACCTCCGATATAATAGAGGAAGGATTGTCTTTACCGCTCAGAATGAGGGTGTTCGTCATTCTCGGTATCGGCGGATATCTGAACGATTCTCGCCTGCCGTTGCTTGTCGGCTGCATACCATTCTCCATCGCGTATTGAAGATCGAACAGGTAATTCTTTAAAATGCCGTTTTCTATCACGACATTACGCATCGCCTTTGTACCTTCGTCGTCGTAACCGAAAGAGCCCCTCATGCCCGGCAGAGTCGGGTCGTCCACAACAGTAATGAGGGGTGAAGCGACTCGCTGATTCAGCTTGCCGGTATATACCGAAAGCCCTTTGTAGATGTGGTCGGCCTCAAGGCCGTGTCCCACTGCTTCATGTATCATGGTGCCGCCTGCCTCGCTCGACAGGACAACAGTCATCCTTCCGCCTTTTATCGGTATGCTGTTACTCATCTTTATCGCCCTGTTTACCGCGGTTCTAACCGTTGTCAGATGGGCATCGTTATTGAAAAGCTCCGTACCGATCGAGCCGCCCAGGGATTCATAACCGGTGTGCAGTTTACCGGCCTTCTCCAGAATGACGTTGAAACTGATCGTCGTTCTTATCTGTTCGTCCTCGACGGATATGCCGCCGGTTGAAAAGATCGCGATCTTCCGTACGCTGTCGATATAACCTCCCTGAACCTGTATGATCTGGTTGCTCAGTCTGTAAGCCTCGTTCTGGGCACTGAGGATAATATCCGCCTTCCTCGTCAGATTCAGACCGAGGGGATGTTTGAATATCTTTGTGGAAGCCTTTGATGATTCGGGAACAATAATGTGCTTTCCACCATCACCTTTCCGGAGGTATACGGACAAAGTTTTTAAAAGATTTGCCGCACCTTCCTGTGTCAGGTTTGTCGTAGAGGCATAGTAGACTATATTGTCATGGAACAGTCGTAGTCCCATTCCCCGGTCCGTCCCTGCTATTGCCCTGTCGATCTTACCGGACTCTACCCTGACGTTCGAAAATGTCGTCTCTTCGAAAAACAATTCGGCAAAGGCTGCACCGGATTTTAATGCGTCCTCGAGTAAATTATCTATCGTTATTCCACTGTATATCATACCTGCATCTCCCTTTTTATCTCTCCTATAAGGAAAATAGAACCTGTTACAATAATTACACCATTGTCCGGTGTTATAGCAAGAGCATGCTGTATCGCATTTTTTGATGGTAAAACTACATCCGCACGGTTTGAGCCGTTCGAGCGGTTTGAACGGATAAAATGCCCGAGTTCTTCGGGATCCGTACTCCTTTCTCCTTCATAGGATGTTACCACAAAGGTGTCCGTTATCTCGGACAGCATGGTTGCCATGGTATGCCAGTCTTTGTCCTTTGACACGGCAAAAACCACGGTAACGGGTCTACTCTCTCCCTGATCAGGGGGAGGGAAGGGAGTTAAATAAATGTCTTTTACCGCCTGAACCAAAGTCTGAATACCTGCCGGGTTATGGCCGGCATCAAGGATCATGTCCGGGTTTTTTTTGATTATTTCAAATCTTCCGGGCCATGAGGTTTTCAAAAGTCCATCCCTTATCTCATTATCCGTAATCTTTATCCCTTCTTCCCCAAACAGTAAAACCGCCTGAATTGCTGCTGCTGCGTTATATATTTGATGTCTGCCTTTCAGATGTAATTGTAGATTGCGTATTGTCCGTTTATTGTTGTAAAAAACCATATTTGTCTGGTCCCCGGAGGTTGAGAAGTCTCTGTCGATAAAATAGGGAATACCGCCTTTATCTTGGCATTCATCCTCGAGTACTTGCCTTGATGCGGGGTTTCTATCGGTTGTTATGAATGGCCTTCCCGGCCTGATAATGCCAGCCTTCTCCACAGCAATCTCCTGCACGGTCGTGCCGAGGTATTGCTGATGATCCAGAGATATATTTGTTATGACGGATACGTCCGGTTGGACTACATTGGTAGCATCGAACCTGCCGCCCATACCGACCTCAAGTAATGCGATATCAATCTTCCGATGATTAAAATATAGAATAGCAGCGGCGGTCATAAATTCAAAATAGGTCAGAGAGGACAACTCCGTGTGGCGGCCCACCATGTCAAATAATTGTTCTGCTGTAGCATTGAATGATGGATTATCTATGATTTCTCCGTTGACCTTTATTCTTTCGTTCATGGATACAAGATGTGGAGATGTGTAGAGACCTGTCCTGTATCCTGCACTGCGGAGGATAGAATCGATCATTGCACAGGTAGAGCCCTTGCCGTTCGTTCCGCCGACAACAATGCTCTTGTACGCTTTTTCAGGATTGTTCAGATAATGCAGCAATGTTGAAATACGTTCCAGACCCGGCTTTATACCGAATTTTTCCAGTGATTGAATGCGTTCTGTTATGTTCATCATGGAGAATATAATAAGTTTACCATCAAAAATGCAATAAATCCCTTGCCTTGTTGAAGACTTTTTAATAAATGACTATTATACTAAAGCTGGGAGGTTTTATGTCTTTGCTCGAAATAAAGAACTTACATGTAGAAATAGAAGGCAAGAAGATTATCAAGGGTCTGGATTTGACCATAAATCCGTTTGAGGTCCATGCACTTATGGGACCAAACGGATCGGGCAAATCAACCCTGTCGTATACGATTATGGGGCATCCCAAATATAAGGTAACAGACGGTGATATACTCTACAACGGTGAATCGATAATAAATCTCGGTGTCGACGAGCGGGCAAGGAAGGGCATATTCCTCGGTTTTCAGTATCCGATGGAGGTTTCCGGTGTATCCGTGGAAAACTTTTTGAGAACAGCAGTCGAGGCAAAAGAACAAAAAGATGTCCCTATCCTTGCGTTTCATAAAGCCCTCAATAAAAGGGTTGAAGCCATGTCCATACCCCGGTCCTTCCTTGACCGGTATCTGAATGAAGGTTTTTCGGGAGGAGAAAAGAAACGCAACGAGATCCTGCAGATGGCCGTTCTTCTCCCGAAATTTGCCGTGCTTGACGAGATAGACTCCGGGCTTGATATCGATGCGCTGAGGCTTGTTTCAGAAGGTATCAATAAGCTTATAAGAGAGGACCGCCTTTCATTACTCTTAATAACACACTACCAGCGTATCCTCGATTATATCAAACCGCAGTTTGTTCATATCATGGTTGACGGTAAGGTTGTTAAGTCCGGAGGGTATGAGCTTGCACAGCAGCTTGATAAGATGGGCTATGAATGGGTGAAGGAGGAATAGATGAGTACATCGCCTGTTGAACCTGTGGAGAATGTTCTTGAGCAGCCTGTTGATTCGAAATATGTATTCAGATCCAAAAAGGGGCTCAATGAAGATATTATAAAGGAGATATCCTCCCGGAAACAAGAACCGTCATGGATGCTTGAGAAACGGCTTGCGTCATACGAAATATTCAAGAAAAAGCCTATTCCAAAATGGGGGCCGGATCTTTCAGCACTTAACTTCGACGAGATCATATTCTACATCAGGCCTGAGGACTATAAGTCGATGAAATGGGAGGATGTGCCGGATGCGATTAAAAAAACGTATGATGCCCTCGGCATACCCGAGGCAGAAAAAAAATACCTCGCGGGCCTTGTTGCCCAGTACGAATCAGAAGCTGTTTATACCAACCTCAAGAAGGCATGGGACAGTAAAGGGGTTATCTTTACCGATATGGACTCCGCTGTTAAAGAGCATCCCGGGCTTGTTAAGGAATATTTTATGACAAAATGCGTGCCGGCCGCTGATAATAAGTTTTCAGCGCTTCACGGTGCTGTATGGAGCGGCGGAAGCTTTGTGTATGTGCCAAAGGGTGTAAAGGTGGATATACCCTTACAGACATACTTCAGGATGAACACAAAATCCTCGGGTCAGTTTGAGCATACCCTGATCATTGTAGAACCCGGTGCAGAGGTCCACTATATAGAAGGATGTACAGCTCCGAGATACAGCATCAGTTCACTCCATTCGGCTGTCGTTGAGATCTTTGTTAAAGAAGGTGCACGGGCGAGATACACGACAATACAAAACTGGAGTACGGATGTCTATAATCTGAACACAAAGCGTTCCATTGTTTATGAGAACGGCATTATGGAATGGGTTGGAGGTTCGATGGGCAGCGGTGTAACGATGCTGTATCCTGCTTCCATATTAAGGGGCAGGGGTGCACGGGCGGAGCATTTGAATATTGCATTCGCAGGCAAAGGACAATACAAGGATACCGGTGCAAAGGTCATACTTGCAGCACCCGATACCAGTGCAAGCATTATCTCAAAGAGTATCAGCAAAGATGGCGGGAAGTCTGTGTATCGCGGACTGGTAAGGATCGGAAGCAATGCAACCGGCGCAAAGGCGCATGTTGAATGTCAATCCCTTATGCTTGATGACAAATCCAGTGTAGATACCATCCCGATCATTGAACAGTTTACGCCTCAATCTTCCGTTGGACATGAAGCAACGGTCGGCAAGATAGACGAAGAACAGTTGTTTTATCTTATGAGCAGGGGCATCTCAAGGGACGATGCCGTAGCACTCGTTGTACGGGGGTTTATAGAGCCTATAGCGAAAGAGCTGCCCATGGGGTATGCGGTTGAGTTGAACAGACTGATACAGCTCGAAATGAAGGGAGCGTAACATGGTGACCGGCGTCATACTGCCTGAGTGGAAAAGGTTTAATGCAAAATTTATAAAACCGGAGCTGTTAACCCTGCTGAATAATGGAAACAAAACTCAGTATGATACCTATATCAAATCGTTCGGGGACGTTTTAAAAAATAAACATATTATCGGGGATATAGACGGTTATCTGTCGGAGCATAACGACCAGTACAAACCGTATTTTTCTCTTTCGCCGATTGATATTGCAAAAGGTTTCGATGCTCAGCAACATCTGTCCGGTCTTACGGCACTGGATACATCAGGCAGGGGTAAGTTCCATTCAATGGATGAATCTTTCCTTCAGCTCGACAGGATGTATGGAAAGGGATTTTATCTCAATCTTAAGAACACTATACCGGAACCGCTTGTAGAATTTATAAAAGCGACTCAGGAAAACGGTATACTGGTTCATCATGATGTTATAGTTCTTGAACCGGGGACGCATATCACCTTGTTGAGGATCGTAGAAGGCAGCAGTGGCGGTATGATTTCGGATAATGTAGAAATTTATGCAGGCAGAGGTTCAAGCCTTCAGTATATAACCCTGAATAGATCGAAAAAAGGCGTATTTTATACCGCTCTACAGCGTGCGCAGGTTTCGGAAGGGGCAAAGGTAAACTGGTATAATATAGATCTCTATGAATCAAACACAGCAATGAGTATCCGTTCAATGCTTGTTGGAATAAATTCGGAAAGTACAATGACCGGTGTTATCGTCGGGAAGGGGGAATCCCAGAAAGATCTTTCTTATGAAACGTTTCATACCGCCCCGGATACCGTTACGTCGGTGCTTGTCAGGGCTGCGGTCCTTGATACGGCAAAGGTTGTGTACCGGGCTTTGACGCATATTGCATCCGGCTCAAAGCGGGCAAAGGTAGAACAGGCGGAGAAGTCGATTATGCTGGGAGAACATGCAAGGTTTGACGGCATACCGAGCCTGTGGATAGACGAGGACGATGTCATTGCATCCCATAGTGCAAGCTCGGGCATGGTCGATGATCAGGCCATGTTTTATCTGAAGAGCAGGGGGATAGCACACGAACAGGCAGAGAAGCTTATCACGGACGGCTTTATAGCATCCCTGCTGGACAAAGAGCCGGTAAATCTGCTCAAGGGATTGTATTAACCCAACAAATCAACAAAGAAGTTTAACCCATTCATCCACCAGTATTTACAGAAAAGAGTTGTTCGTCTCTGCTCGTAAAACAACGCTCTTTTGCGAATGGGTTTCTTACTTATGAATACCTTGTGTCTCATACTGATGAGAAGCATTCCACGCAGATTGCCGTGAAAAAGTATCAAGCAGTTCGTTGGTGTTTTTCTTCGCATCGTCTCAAACTCTTTTCTGTTTTGCTCATTTCTCAAACTCCTTATTTTGCAAACACTTTTTTGGTTGACCGCCCCAACTCAACACTATTGTAGCTTCGGGGTAACCCCCGTTATTCCCTGTCCGCTTGAATTTGACACGCATTGCATGTTATTATGAACGTATGGCTGATCAAATCAAAATACTTATTGTTGATGACGAAGAAAATATCAGGTTTGCAGTTTCAAATATCCTCAGCACAAACGGTTATCAGGTAACCACGGCGTCAAATGGGGAAGATGCCTTTCTAGAACTCAAAAAACAGCCTTATGATTTTGCGATCTGTGATATAAAGATGCCAAAAATGGATGGCATGGAGTTGCTGAGGACGCTTCAACACAACAAGATCGAGACCACAGTTATTATGATGTCTGCCTATGGTAATGTAGACAGTGCTCTGGAATCTATTAAAGCAGGGGCTTATGATTATATAACGAAGCCGTTTAAGCCTGATGAACTTGTTTTGACCGTCCGGAAGGCAGAAGAGCGTTTAAAGCTTTATAAGGAGAACCTTACCCTTAAAAGGGTTGTTGCAAAGGATTATGATTTCAGCGCAATAATTGGCAAGAGCGAGAAGATTCTGAATGTCCTCAATGAAATAAAAAAAGTGGCAGGACTCAGGACCACTGTGCTCATTACCGGAGAAAGCGGCACAGGGAAAGAGCTTGTTGCAAAGGCAACACACTACAACAGCGACAGAAAAGGCAAACCCTTTATATCGATAAATTGTGGAGCAATACCCGAGAACCTTCTCGAGAGTGAGCTCTTCGGATATGCCAAGGGTGCATTTACCGGTGCTTATACAAGCAAACAGGGTTTATTTGAAGCTGCTGATGGAGGAACGCTCTTCCTTGATGAGATTGGAGAGCTGCCGTTTAATCTGCAGGTAAAGTTGCTGCGCGCCATTGAACAGTCCCAGATATTCCGTATAGGGGATACCAAGTCCATAACTATCGATGTCCGGTTTCTTGCGGCAACATCAAAAGATCTTTCAGAAGAAGTTAAAAAGGGTAAATTCAGGGATGATCTGTTCTATAGACTGAATGTATTCAATATCAAATTACCGCCTTTACGGGAGCGTAGAGAGGATATTCCGTTGCTGGCCAATGCCTTTTTAAGAAAGAATACCGTTAACCTTTCAAAATCCATCAAAGGCTTTGATGAATCGGTTATTGAAATATTCATGAAAAATGCATGGTATGGCAATATCCGGGAGCTCGAGAACGTAATCGAAAGGGCGAGTATACTGACAGAAAAGGAATTCATAACCCCCGAGGTTATACCCGATACCATCAAATCACAGGATCGCGTATTCTCAACCGGCACAGAGAGCGGATTTTCTATAAAACAGGCACAGAGAAAATTGGAGATTGAACTGATACAGAGGGCGTTGAAGGAAACAAACGGCAATAAAACAAAAGCGGCACAACTGCTCGAAATAAGTCTGAGGGCTTTAATGTATAAGTTAAAAGAATATGGTATAGAATAAATGATGGGGGTGAATATGAAAAGGTTTTCCTTTATTGTTCTCGGTGTCTTCTTGATAGCAGGCTGCGAGAAGCGTAGTGAGCCTGTCAAAACTATGTTTTCCGGTAATATCAATCCTCATGCGGTGAGCATTCAATCGGTGAGCATACAACCTGAAAACCCCACGGTAAACACCACTCTTACCGTTTCGGTACCTCAGCATTTAAATACCGGAAGCGTTACATGGTACATAAACGACCAACGCGCTATGGTGGCAAACAGCCTTCATGGAGATTTTAAAAAAGGAGACAGCATTACAGCAGTTGTCAATTATACCAACAGGAACGGTAAACAGGAGGCAGTTACGTCGCCCAATATAACTATTCAGGATGCACCGCCGGTTATTACTTCGATAATTCTTACGCCCCTGTATCCGACAATAGCTTCAACAATACATGCAGAAGTCCAGGCATCCGATGCCGATGGGGATCAGGTGTCACTGGAGTACCAATGGTATGTGAACGGCAATCCTGTTCAGGATCAAACAGGTGATTCGTTCAGTTGCAGTTCTTATAAGCACGGAGATACGATCTATGTTCTTGTAACGCCTTCTGATGATGAAAAGAAAGGCGTAAGTACTGCAAGCGCTTCCCTTTCCCTGCAGGATACGGCTCCGGTCATTCTATCAAAGCCTCCGGATACCATTACCGGTTCTATTTATTCTTACAGAGTGGAAGCTTCGGATATTGATAATGATCCTTTATCATATAAACTTGAATCAGCCCCCCCGGGTATGACCATAAGCAAGGAAGGAGTAATATCATGGGACACCACGGGTA
>DAHXOM010000091.1 GCA_027364825.1 bacterium
TAACAGACAAGATTAAAGCTATAAACAGCGGGCTGTTTGTTGTAATAGGTATAATAATCATTATACGCTCAACCAATCTTTCCGCAGGTATTCATATCTGGCTTCCGCTTCTTGTTGGTATGAGCTTTATAGCCTTCGGCATCTACAGAATCAGGTTTGTTCTGCGGTATCTCAGAGGCGGGCAATGATACAGTCGACACTCGGCGTTATTATAGCAACGGTGTTTTTGATATCCATCATATCCCTTCTCTGGTGGATGCTCCATGTACCGCCCATAATCCCTCAGGTCGCGGCACGGGCTCACCGGGAGGTTGAGGCTTTAAAGAACCTTCTCATACCGACACAGGGCATGACGTACTCGGAACGGGGTGTTGAGGTAGCGTGCAGGCTTGGAACGGAGCAAAGCGCAACCCTTATATTCGCTTATGTTATCGAGGTTCCGAGGACACTACCTTTAAACGCCGAAATGGAGGATGAAGATAAAATCGCCCGGGAAGCCATTGCCCATGCGGAACAACTTGCAACATTGCATAAAATGAAGAGCATATCTCTGGTTGTGCGATCGCGGTCCGCAGGAGAAGAGATCGTAAAGCTGGCCAAGGAACAGGATGCGGATGTTATTGTGATGGGGATACGGCAGCATATCGGTCTGAAAGAGAACATACTCGGCAGGACATCGGATATCGTCCTGAGAAAGGCACCGTGCGAAGTGATCATCGACAAATTACCAGGTGAGGAGGAGGCGTAACATGCGTGTGGTTATCATAGGTTCCGGCAGGCTTGGTTCAAGGCTTGTCAGTGTATTTTCCAAGCGGGGCGACAGTTTGCTGGTCATAGAGCAGAACGAGAGCAAGTTTATGTATATTGAGGACAAACAGGGGGTCGAATTCCTTGTCGGCGATAGTACGGACGAGAAGATTATACGGCAGGCGTTAAAGAAGCCCGCTGATCTCGTGCTGGTGGCTACGGGAAACGATTACACAAACATCATGATAGCGCAGAAAATTAAAATCATAGATAAGACAATTAAGGTCATCATGCGGTTGTTTGATGTGAACCTTGTTACCGTGTATACGGAACTCGGCATCGAAGTCGTATGTCCTACCAGTCTTACCATCGATGCACTTCTTAAAATGCCGGGATTATCATAAGGGGGAACTATGTATATCATAATCGTTGGAGCCAGTAAGGCAGGGGTCAATCTCGCAAAAACGCTGTTATCAGGGGGTCACGAGGTAACCGTTATTGACCAGGATAAGCCGAAGGTAACATTGCTATCCGAAACCTTTGGGGATAACATTATGCTCGGCAACGGCGCCAATGCATCTGTTTTAAAGGTGGCCGGTGCCAACAGGGCAGATGTCGTAGCTGCACTTACAGGTGATGATGCGACAAACCTTGTTATCTGTCAGCTTACGAAATTGATGTTTATGACGCCGCGGACAATATCAAGGGTTTCGGACCCGGCAAACGAGGAAATATTCCAGAGTATTGGTGTGGATGCGACCATCAACTCCACAAGAATTCTGAATTACCTTATCGAAGAACAGGTACAGGCAGGTGATGTTGTTGTTCCTTTATTCCCCCTGAAAGGCGGGGATGTCGAGCTTGTGCAGGTGGACGTTCCCAAGGGGTCGCATATCATCGATAAAAAGATAAAAGATCTCGGACTCCCCGAAGGCATCATCATTGTCTCTATCTACCGGGGCGATAAAACGCTCATTCCAAAGGGTGAAACAAGCTTTCAGCAAAACGACGAGGTCATAGCGATCGTCAAAAAAGAGCACATCGACAAAATACAGCAGATGTTCAAGGGGTCATAATATCGGAACGAAAAGAGGCGTGTATCTTTCTTTTCATTTCGTATCGCTGGTATCTTCTTTTAAGTGACTTACGATATGCCGGTAAACGGTATTTGAAAATAACATTGCAATGTGTCCCTTCAATGGCAGTGAATCGTTCGGCATGCCTTCCATGAAGGCGTTTTCAGGGGGTACGATAAGGTTGTCAAGTGTGGACCATAGCGCATAGATCGGCGGCATTGGCTTATTGTTGAGTTCATGTAAAAACTCGCTCCAGGGTATCATTTCACGTGCATCCTTGCCGATGCCCAGTACCGCGATGCGGGTGCCTTTGTGCGGGCTTGCTATGGTTATAATCCGTTTCACCCTGCCTTTACCGCGCGGTGAACTGCTGTAATACCTCGACACGAGCCCACCCATGCTGTGGCCGACGAGGTATGCCTCCTTCTCCCCTGTTTTATCCGCCATCTCGTCCATCTTGTCCGCCACGCGTTCAGCCAGATCCGTAATGGACAATACCGGGGGGTAAAGATTAACGGTAAATACCCTGAACCCATCAAGCACAAGCCGCAGGTGTATATAAAAAAAACAAGCCCTGTTCATCATGTATCCATGCACCAGAAGCACGGGCGGGTATTCCTTGTTATCCTTTTTCAGGAAAAGAGCATCATAGTTTATAAAACCAAGGACGTAGGTTATGAGTGAAATAAAGGTAACGACAGCTTCCAGTATAACCTCGAGAGCAATCGCTGCACTGTGCCCTATGGACTTTTTATGCGCATTCAGGGCATCATAGATCACGATCGCGAACTGGTTGACGATAAACAGAAGAACAATGATGAAAATCCATGCAAGGATATTGAATACAATCATGACATACTCCTTTTTTTCAGAACAAGAGTCTCTATAACCTCCGGTACTTTCTGCAGCAATATCAAGAGCTCCCCGATATTCGTTGAGGCGAATTCACCTTCTCCATTGTCACCGTACAGCATCTGCACAACCCTCCCCATGAAATGCACAGGAATGATGATAACCGTTCTGGGCGGCTTCCCGCCCAGTAAAAGGAAAAAGTCCTTATTCAATTCTGTAGGCTGAGGCGGCCCGATAAAATGCGCCCCGGTGTCATGAACGAATTTAAAAATAGAGGGTTGATCCAGGGGAATTACGAGCTGTTTTATGTTAAAGCGGTTTACACCCTCTCCTGCCCCCTCCCACCCTATTGCAAGGCCCTTCTG
>DAHXOM010000094.1 GCA_027364825.1 bacterium
AGACACTCGACCTTCTCGAACAAAAGCGGATAGAACCCGTTGCACAACAACACGGGCTTGCAACACTGGCGCCCAAGATAAGCAAAGAAGAGGGCAGACTGGACTTTAACAGATCGGCCAGGGAACTCCATAATGTCGTCAGGGCATTGATAGAGTGGCCCACTGCATGGACGTCTTGCAATGGAGAGGTGTTGCAGGTACTTAGTACCGAACCGCTGAATGTTCAGACCGATGGTCAGGCCGGAGTTATCATAAGCATAGATAAACAGGGTATTCATACGGCAACAGGGTCCGGGGTGCTTCTTATACGGTTGGTAAGGCCTTCCGGCGGCAAGGCAATGGATGCTTTCAGTTATGCCAATGGAAGACGGATAAAGGCCGGAGATATTTTGGGTGTTACTTAAACTTGAAAAGTGCACATCTTAAAGTCCCTCCCCCTTGATGGGGGAGGATAGGTGGGGGTGAAATATAAGGCAAAATTCACCCTCCCTTTATCCCTCCCATCAAGGGAGGGATAAGTATTTTTAATAACAGTCAGCTTATTATAAAGAACCTTCACACTGAATGACTAAGTACAGAATTTTAATTGTACTCCTGTGCACTTTTCAACTTTACATGGCACCGGAGAGCTTTTGGGTTGACTCTTTTCCCGTATAGGTTACAATACTCCTGATCAGGATAATGGATGGCTGCTCTGTTTACCCATCAGGTACAACAGGGAGGAAAGTCCGGACTTCACAGGGCAGGGTGGCCGCTAACAGCGGCTGTGCCGCCAACGGCGGCATAAGGAGAGTGCAACAGAAAGTAAACCGTCCCGCCGTCGGCGGGATAAGGGTGAAACGGTGAGGTAATAGCTTACCAGTGCTATACGTAAGTATGGCAGCTCTGTAAACCCCATCCGAAGCAAAACCGAATATGCAGGCGGTTGAGGGCTGCCCGTCCAATGCCTGCGGGTCGGTTGCTTGAGTCTGCCAGTAATGGCGGTCCCAGATAAATAGCCATAAGGAACAAAATCCGGCTTACGGTTATCCTGATCAATTTGTTTTGATTAACCCGGAAAGTGCAATGCAAAAGGAAGAGTTTTCTCCTCCGTTCGTGAAACAATAGCTCTTTTGCTAAACGTGTTTTCGGAGGTATGCTGAATCAGTCGTCGTGGGTGTTGTTTTTTATAAAATTGTGAAGTTTGCTGTGGAATTCCGGCTGGAGATTATCAAATTGTATGCCGATAACAACATTCGATGCTGACTTTTCACGGGTATCCTTTGCCTGTGACCAGATGACCTTTCCTTTCAGTATCAGCGGATCTTTTTCATCCGGAAGGTGAAGGAACAATTCCACATTCGTACCCTCTCTGATCAAGGTCGCCGTCTCTATCCCCATTCCGCCAAGACCTACATCCCTTGTGAAATCAGAAAAGAAGATGCCGTCGCTTTTACAATTTACCCTCAGCCTGGTCTTTACCCTCTTGCTTTTCCTACTTTCATTATAGGTATGCATCTTGTATTCATGTATACACTATACCGGGGGCATCTGCAAGAGGAAAAAAATATGATTCAATACTATCGCACAAGCCGCATTCCTGTTGCATTTTTTAAGTTTCAGATGTAATTTATTTTTAAAATAGTAAAGAGGAATTACTGGTATGCTTGATAAGAACAAGATAAAAAAAGATGCAGAACATTATCTTATAGACGGCAGCTACGGTAAGGCAGTAGAAGAACTCGAAAAGCTGTCGGTCATAGAAACCAATGATCCATGGGTCTGGAATTCTCTTGGGGAATGTTATGCAAATACCAATGAAGATCAGAAGGCCGTGAAAAACTTCATGATGGCATACAAAAAATTTATCCGTCAGAACGACATGCAGTCCGCCCTTTCTTCTCTCGAGAGAGTCTTGTCCCTTGACTCCCTGAACAAAGAAGCAGAGCAGGAAAAAAGCAATCTGCTGAAGAAACTATCGAAAGAGGGCATAAACCCGCTCAAGGATATAACCAAAAAAATACCAATTTTCTCGGAAATCGAAGAAACAGAGCTGAAAGACATCCTGAAGATCGCAAAGAATGTAACAATCCCGGATCAGACGGTAATCATAAAAGAGGGAAGCAAAGGGGATTCTATTTATTTCATTATATCGGGTATTGTAAGCGTGCAGAAAAAAGATAAAGACGGTAAAGAAGTTATGCTTGATACGCTCTCGGATGGAGATTTTTTCGGTGAATTCGGATTCTTTACCGGCGGAAAGAGGCAGGCCAGTGTTCTTTCAACGGGCAGGGTGGAGCTGTATGAATTTAAAAAACAGGACATGGAAGATGTTGCGCAGCGGCATCCGAATGTCTCAAAGGTGCTGGTAGAGTTTTACAAGAAAAGGGTCCTTGACAATATCATTGCCATGACACCCGTTTTCAGCGGTCTGGAGTATCATGAGAGACAGGACATTATCAATAGATTCGAACTCATGGTCGTGGAGGCAGGCAGGGTAATTATAAGAGAAGGTGATCCGGGTGATGCAATGTATGTGGTCAAAGACGGCTCTCTCGAGGTAAGTACTCTTGATAATAACGGTAAAGAGGTCGTGCTTGCCCGGCTCGGAGAAGGAGATATATTCGGCGAGGTCGCATTGATCGCCGGCAGAGAAAGGACGGCAAGCGTAAAGGCCCTCAGACAGAGCAGGCTGATGAAACTGAAGAAGGAAGATTTTCAGGATATTGTGGAAAAATATGGTTCTGTAAAGGCAATGGTAATCAAGATAGTAAATGAAAGGGCAGAGGATACTATACGGCATCTGTTTCCCGGGGGAAAACAGGGGGCATAACGTGGCTGACATATCTGCAAAAAACAAAACAAAGGACTGCTCTTTTTTAAAAAAATTACTTATTGTTTATGAGCTCCTGCCGCGCCAGAGTGTGGACCCGGCTGTTACAAACAAGATTTATAATGAACTCTTAAGCCTCATCATTAAAGAACTGGATTGTAAGGCAGGCAGCCTGTTTATTATAGACAGCGAGGACGGTGCACCCGTCTTCAGTGCCGTGAAAGGCGGGGATGAGAGCCTTTTAGGGAAAAAGCTTGAAAAAGGAAAAGGGATTGTCGGCAAGGTTGCAGACACCGGCAGGAACTATCTTTCGAAAGATGCTTCAAGGGATCCCGCATGGATGGGAGAGGTCAGCTCCAACAAAGGGTTTTCGACCAGTGACATACTTGCATGCCCCATAAAATACGGGGATGATGTTATCGGTGTCGTTGAAGTCTTGAATAAAAAACAAGGCATGTTTCATAAACAGGATATGAAAAAACTCTCCAAACTGACACCGCATATAGCGGTATTTATCAAATATCTCATAGACGAAGCCGGACAACATGCGCTGATCGATATGCAGGCAAAGCTGTATGAACTATCAAAGATGCTGAATTCCAATCTTGATACAAAGGCTGTTGTAAGGGGTGCCATGGAAGCCATTGTTTCTCTGGTAAATGCGGAGGTCGGTTCTCTCTTGCTTGTGGACAAAGAGAAAAAAGAGCTTTTTTTTGAGGTTGCACTGGGAGACAGCGAAAAAACCCTCAAGGAGATACGGTTGAAATTCGGGCAGGGCATCGCAGGCTGGGTAGCGCAGGAAAAAAAACCCATTATTGTAAATGATACTTCAAAGGATGAACGGTTTTATAAAAAGGCCGACGAGAAAACGGGTTTTATAACAAGGAACATACTCTGTGTGCCTGTGTTGTCCAGGAATGAGGTAATCGGTGTTATGCAGGCATTGAACAAAAAAGAAGGAGTATTTACCCCGTTTGATAAGACCGCCGGCCCGGAGATGTCACCACAGCCGGAAGCCAACGCCGGAACAAAGCCGCAGAACACGCAGACCGCAGGAAAAAATAGTTATCGAACGGGGTTTTCGAAACGCGATCTTAAACTCCTGACGTCCCTGACAGACCAGGTGGCTATCGCCCTTGAGAATGCGTCCCTCCATGAAGAATTAAAGCGGACATTTGTCGAGGTCGTGGAATCCCTTGCGGAAGCGATTGAAAAACGGGACCCCTATACGGGAGGGCACACGAAGAGGGTGGTCCAATACTCTCTTATGATTGCCGACGAAATACATCTGGATGGGGAGGAGAGAGACCGGTTAAAAATGGGCGCACTCCTTCACGATGTAGGAAAGATAGGCATCGATGACAGTGTGCTGCGTAAGCCCGCAAAACTCGACGAGATAGAATTTGAAAAGATGAAGGCACATCCTTCCATCGGGGCCGACATACTCGGCAAGATCCCCCAGATAAAAAATATTATTCCGGGGATACTGCACCATCATGAATGGTATAACGGCAAAGGCTATCCCGACGGACTTTCCGGCAGTACCCTCCCGGAGATTGCCAGGATAATATCGATTGCAGACACGTATGATGCCATGACCACGGACAGGCCGTACCGGAAAGGACTGACGCATGATTTTGCCATTGCAGAGCTGAAGAAATTTTCCGGTACACAGTTCGATCCTCGGTTTGTAGATGCTTTTATAAAGGCATTTGAAAAACACAAGCAGTCCCCTGGTGATTTTAAAACCCCGTGACAGCCGCACAGCAATCTCTTGAGATTACCGCGGTAGTGTGATAGAGATCCAACTATGAAGAGCAAGGACCTTAAAGCGTTGTCTATAACAGAGCTGAGAAAACTTGCGAAGCAGCTCAAGGTAAGCCTTAAAAGGACAATGACAAAACAGCTGCTTGTTAAAGCTATTGTTGCATCTGCAAGGTCAAGGGCAATATCCGCAACATTAAAGGGGAAGAAAAAGAGTAAAGGCAGGATCCATCACCCCCAGACCCATGCTGCTCTCCGGCATGATGCCGTAAAGCGGCACGATGAAGAAGTCCTTCCGGTTTATCATGGAATATCCAAGCTTGTCCTGATGCCGAGGGATCCATGGTGGGTCTTTGTCTACTGGGAGATAGACAGGTCGCTTGTTTCAGGCAAGACCTTGATACTCAGGGTGTACCGGCAGAATAACCGGCTGTACGCAAGCATCAATATCGGTAATACCAGTAATTGGTATATCAATCTTCCGGAACCCGCAGACACCGTACGGAGCGAGCTTGGATACCTCAGGCCCAACGGGACATTCAACATCATTGCCGTTTCTAATACGGTAAGGACGCCGCGTGCATGGCCGTCGGATATTGGTTACGGAGACATCGGCAATAACCCCATGGGACCGCATTCGAACCTGTTTACGGACTCGTACCCGGCGTACGAAAGGTCAACCCCTTATAGCAGAGAAAACATAACATCAAGAAAGCGATGAGCGGATACCTTGCAATCGTCCTCCACTCCCACCTGCCGTATGTCAGGCATCCGGAATACAACGACTTTCTTGAAGAGGACTGGCTTTATGAGGCCGTAACAGAAACCTATATCCCGTTGCTCGACATGTTTGATCATTTAACCAGGGATAACGTTGATTTTCATATAACCATAAGCCTTACCCCTACACTGCTCGAGATGCTCAGTGACGAGCTTCTGATGAAAAGGTACCGGAGATATCTGTCGAATCTTATAGAGTTGAGCGAAAAAGAAATAAAACGGACGGCAAACGATCTATCCATCAACCCTCTTGCGACCCTGTACCATGATCGGTACATCCATTATATGGACCTGTTCGAAAACAGGTACCGCGGGAATATCATATCGGGATTCAGAGAATTTATGACTGCAGGTGCGGTTGAGATCGTAGCATCGGCGGCGACGCATGCTTACCTGCCGCTTATTATAGACGAGAAATGGCAGGACACACAAATACATGTTGGGGTTGATACCTATATACGTCATATTGGAGTAAATCCAAACGGTATATGGCTGCCGGAGAATGCATACATAGAAGGGCTCGATAAAATCTTGAACAAATACGGAATAAAATATACCTTTCTTGACGCACACGGCATATTGAATGCATCCATCAGGCCCAGGTTCGGTGTTTATGCCCCTGTATGTTCGGAGTCCGGCGTAAACTTCTTCGGCAGGGATATACAGTCTGCAAAACAAGTCTGGAGCGCAAAAGAAGGTTATCCCGGGGATTATGATTACCGGGAGTTTTACAGGGACGTCGGCTATGACCTCGATTTCGAATATGTAAAGCCTTACCTGCACAGCGACGGCTCACGTTCGAACCTCGGTATCAAGTATTACAGGATTACAGGGAAAACAGACCAGAAGCAGCCGTACGTTCCGCAATGGGCAATGGACAAGGTAAGAACACATGCTGACAATTTTATCTTTAACCAGGGCAAGCATGTTGAATACCTTTCGGGTATCATGGACCGCAAACCGCTGATAATAGCAACGTATGATGCGGAACTTTTCGGCCATTGGTGGTTCGAGGGACCGGATTTTCTCGAGCAGGTTTTCAGGAAGCTGCACGAGATCAACGGACCGGTAACGGCAACAACGCCGCGTAGGTATCTCGAAGAGTACACGGACAACCAGGTCGCGCAGCCTTCCCAGTCGAGCTGGGGTGACAAGGGGTATCATGAGGTGTGGCTGAACGGGACGAACGACTGGATATACCGGCACCTGCACATAGCGCAGGACAGGATGAATGAACTCATGCGGGTAACGGGTGAATCAAGAAAGCAGCAAAGGGCAATCAATCAGGCATTGAGAGAGCTGCTGCTTGCGCAATCAAGCGATTGGCCGTTCATTATGAATTCCGGTACCATGGTAGAGTATGCCAAAAAGCGCTTCATATCGCACATAGCGAGGTTTACGAAACTCTATGAGCAGATACAGAACAACCGCATAGAGCACAGGTTCCTCGACGAGCTTGAATCCAAAGACAATATCTTTTCATGGATAGATTATAAAAATTATCTGTAACGTCCTTGTAACAAACAACGCCTTCTGATAGCCGACCCGAAAAGATTTACCCGGGAATGCAATAGAAACGTCAGCCGTAGTCTCGATTCAGCGATTGCTTATGAAAACAAAAAATTTAAAATCGCTTGACCCAATTTGGAACAATTGTAAAAAATAATACTGCGTTAATGATCCAGTATGGTAATATCCAGAACAGCTTAGGTTTTTTATTCGGTTAAAAAGGAGAATTATGATTATGAATGTTGTTATGTTAAGCAGACTGCAATTTGCAGTGACAATTATGTTTCACTTTATTTTTGTTCCTCTTACGCTGGGCTTATCCCTATTAATTGCATACATGGAAACAAGGTATGTGATCACTCATAATAACATGTATTTAAAGAATACAAAATTCTGGGGCAGGTTGTTTATAATAAATTTTGTTCTTGGGGTAGTAACCGGTATTGCCATGGAATTTCAATTTGGCATGAACTGGGCAGGATATTCAAAGTATGTCGGCGACATCTTCGGTGCACCCCTTGCCATTGAGGCAACAGTCGCATTCTTTTTGGAATCTACTTTTATAGGTTTATGGATCTTTGGCTGGAATAAGATATCAAAGAAGGCACATGCTATTTCTATGTGGCTGGTTGCTTTTGGCACCAATATGTCTGCATTCTGGATCCTGATCGCAAATGGCTGGATGCAGCACCCTGTCGGCTATGTTCTTAATAATGGAAGGGCTGAGATGGTTGATTTCTGGGCAGTGGTAACAAACACCTACGGAGTATTGGAATTTTTTCACACCGTATTTGCCGGGTATGTTGTTGCAGGGTTTTTTGTAATGGGTGTATCGGCATATCATCTCCTGAAAAACAATGCCGGTGAAGTTTTTAAAACATCATTTAAAATTGCGGCAACCTTCAGCCTTGTAAGTGCCCTGATGGTATTTTTTGTCGGTGATTTTCAGGCTTCGGATGTTGCCAGAACACAACCGGCAAAGTTTGCTGCAATGGAATCCGTATGGACGACCGAAAAGCCGGCACCGTATTATCTTTTAATAGTGCCTGACGAAAAAGACGAAGGGAATGCATTGGAAACATTTAAGCTACCGGGCATGTTGAGCATGCTTGCCTTTCATAACCGTGATGAAGAGGTAAAAGGACTCAAAGACTTCCCAAAATCAGACCGGCCGCCCGTCTTGCCGAGTTTTCTCAGTTTCAGGTTAATGGTCGGTCTGGGCATGTTGTTTCTGCTGCTCAGTCTTATGGCTGTTATCCTGGTACGAGTAAACCTGCCGGGCCTCATGCGCATATTCCTTAAGGTCATGCTGTACGCAATACCCCTGCCGTATATTGCAAACTTCCTCGGCTGGACACTTGCAGAAGTCGGCAGGCAGCCATGGATTGTCTACGGTGTATTAAAAACATCCGACGCAGTATCAAGCTCTATCAGTACTTCACAGGTGCTCATATCGCTGATAAGCTTTACCGTGGTTTACGGTGAGCTCGCAATCGTGGATATATACCTTTTAACAAAATATGCGAAAGAGGTTCCTCCGGAGGATATACCAAGCAGTCAGGATGCAAAAGGTCAGGAGGCATAATATGATGTTACAGATACTATGGTTTATTCTCTGGGGAGTGTTGTGGACCGTATATTTCATGCTTGACGGCTTTGACCTTGGGACAGGTATGCTTCAGCTTTTTTATGCTAAAAAAGACGAGGAAAGGCGGTTGATGTTAAACGCCATCGGACCTGTATGGAACGGCAACGAGGTTTGGCTTATAACGGCAGGGGGCGCGACTTTTGCCGCATTCCCGACAACCTATGCACTTATGTTCAGTTATCTCTATTCAGCCCTCCTCATTATCCTTTTCAGCCTGATACTGAGAGGGGCGGCACTGGAGTTCAGAACAAAGGTCAGCGGGGCTGCATGGCAGAAGGCATGGAATATTATTCTCTTCATCGGCAGTGTTGTGCCTGCCCTGCTGTTCGGTGTTGCATTCGGCAACATATTCCACGGCCTGCCGATGGATGCCCATGGATACCATGGAACCCTCTTGGCATTGCTCAATCCCTATGGCCTGCTTACCGGTTTACTGTTTGTTGTTTTATTCATTGAGCAGGGGAGTCTGTGGCTTGCCCGGAAAACCAACAATGAACTTAAAAAACGCATGACAAATATAGCGAATAAAAATTGGATGATACTCGTGGTGCTTACCGTGATCTTTTTAATCTACACAGGGTTTGACACGCATCTTTATCAAAATTATTATGCACATCCGGTATTGGTTGCAGTACCGGTGCTTGCAGCTATAGCCCTGGTAATGATAAGATTTTTTACGTCAAAAGCAGCTCAGAAGGCATTTTATCTTTCGTGCGTCGCCATAGTGCTTATCATGGCCACAGCCCTTATCGGGCTTTATCCGAACCTGATTCCATCGAGCATTGGGCCTGCTTACAGCCTGACCATATTCAACTCATCATCCGGCACTTACACCCTGAAGATAATGACTGTTGTCGCACTGATCTTCGTCCCGATAGTGATTCTTTATCAGGCATGGGTATACAGGATCTTTAAGGCAGGCAGTACGATTGAAGAAATAATGAAGGATAAGGATGCATATTGACCCCGTTAGAAAGGGCGTAACCACCTAACGGGTCAAAGAAGAAAGAGTTTGAGACGATGCGAAGTAAAACTCCTGTGAACTGCTTGCAATGCTTTCATAGTATTCTGCGTGGACCGCTTCTCTTTCGGAGTCAAAGATTCAAAATGCATGCTGTGCTCACAATCTCCTTTAGCGAAAAGAGCTATGTTTTACGAGCAGAGGCGAACAACTCTTTCTTCTCACGGATAAGCAAACTTCCCGCTTGCATTTTTCGGGTTAACCTTTAGCCAATACCTTCGCTATTTTTTCACATGCCTTTTGGATCTGGTCTTCTTTGTTGGTAACGGAAATCCGGAAGTAACCTTCGCCGGATTTACCGAACCCTATGCCCGGGGAGACCACAACCCCTGCCTGCTGTATCAGCTTCATGGTGAATGACATCGAATCGATGTTGTCCGGCAGTTTTGTCCAGATGTAGAAGGTGGCATTCGCATTGAACGGCTCAAGTCCCGCAGCGGTTAGCGCTGAAGTCACCATGCGTACCCGTTTTTCATATATCTTTCTGAGCGGCTCAGTCAGAGCATCACCCCGTGTCAATGCCTTGATACCGGCCCACTGCACTGCCTGGAATACACCGGAATCTATGTTCGTTTTTATCTTGCCGAGTCCTGCGATCAGCTCCTCGTTGCCGCAGGCAAACCCTATCCTCCATCCCGTCATACTGAATGTTTTTGAAAGGGAATGGAATTCTATGGCAACATCCATTGCACCCGGGTACTCGAGTATGGAGTGCGTTTTTTCCCCGAAATAAATCTCCGAGTATGCTGCATCGTGGGCTATGATGATATTGTGCTTTTTCGCAAAGGCTATGACCTTTTTGAAAAAGGCCCCATCCGCGGTTGCGGACGTCGGGTTGTTCGGATAATTGATAAAGAGCATTTTTGCTTTTTCCAGGATCTGCGCCGGGATGCTTTCGAGAGACGGCATGAAATTGTTCTTCCTGGTAAGCGGCAGTGCGTACGGTGTTCCCCCTGCAAAGATTGTGGAGGCAAAGTAAACAGGATAACCGGGTTCTGTGTACAGGACAACATCGCCCGGGTTGACGAATGCCAGAGGGAAATGTGCGATGCCCTCCTTCGAGCCTATCAACGAGAGTACCTGTCTTTTGTAATCAAGGGTCACGCCGAACCTTTTGTGAAACCACTCTGCTGCAACCTCCCTGAACTTGTCCATGCCTGAGTAAGAAGGATAAATATGGTTTAAAGGGTCTATTGCTGCGGATTTCAGGGCATCCACAACCTCGCCGGATGTCGGCAGATCAGGGTCCCCGACCCCGAGATCGATTATCGTATTGCCCAGGGCAATCTGCTCGGATTTAATCCTGTCGAGCTCTGCAAACAGGTACTGCGGCAGCATCTGAAGTCTTTCTGCATATTTAAACGGCATGTCCATCTCCTTCTCTCTTTGTACTCCTGTGCTGTATAAAAGATTGTGCTGAAAAAAGCAACAGGCTTGATACCGGCTGCCTTTTTGGGGAAGCACAAGACAATCATGAAAAACGGGCAGGACAGTATCTCTGTGTAAACTTCCTCTCCTCAGAGGAGAGGAAAGAGGTGAGGTCTCTTCGTTCTCTATCTCTTTTCCCCTATGCCTTTTAAAAATTTCACTATCGCTGCTGCGAGGTCCCCGGGATTGTCCTCCTGAAGAAAATGTGCCGCTTTCAGGATGGTTGTATGCGGCTGTCCCGCTGTTCCGGGTACGGCCTGTTGGAAGAAGAGGTCTCCGCCCTTTGTTATCGGGTCAGAATCGCTGAACGCCGTGAGGAACGGCTTGTCCCACTTAAACAATGTTTCCCATGCCTTCCTGTTCGGCCTTGATGCCGGGTCATCCGGTGAGATGGGAACAATGACCGGGAACTGGCGCGCACCGGCCTTGTACCGGTCGTCCGGGAATGGGGCGTCATATGCGGCAAGAACATCGGCAGGCGGATCGTTGTGGCATCCTCGCCGGACAATATCGCTCACAGAGAATTCCTCTGTGTTCTGTGAGAAATCACGCCATCGCAGGAATGCATTGCCCGGAGGGATATCCCCTGTCGGGAGGAATGTATTACATGCTGTTATGCTGTTGAACAGCGAGGGCTCTTCTCCCGCAACCCGTAGCCCTATAAGACCGCCCCAGTCATGGCAGACCAGGTTTATGCCCTTGAGGTCCAGTACCGTTATGAATTCCTTAATCCATTCGACATGGCTCTGGTACGTGTAATCCTCCCTGCGGACTGGCTTGTCGGATTTTCCGAACCCGATAAGATCCGGGGCAATGGCGCGGAACCCTGCGCTAACAATATGAGGGATAATCTTCCGGTATAGATAACTCCATGTCGGCTCGCCGTGCAGCATCAGTACGGGCATTGCGCCTGCTTTCCCCTCATCGACATAGTGCATACGGAGCCCGTCTACTGTGGTGTAATGCGGAGAGAAAGGGTAGTCCTTCAGATTTCTGAAATATTCATCAGGTGTGCGTAAAAACTCTTTTGTACCGTTCATAGAACACCTCCATCGTTCCGGAGTATATCACAAGGAGAAAAAATCTTAAACCACCAGACAAATCTGGAGCCACAATTTGTGTCAAAGATAGCTTTTATTCGTATCATTTCGTATCATGATACGAAATGATACGAATCACGCATGATACGAATGATGATGCGAATGTTTGTAACAGCTTATAAAACAATGACTTTAAAAATTATTTCGTTGCATTCGTATCAGATTCGTATCACATTCATATCATTTTCGTATCAAAACAACAATAATATCAAATTGACGAGGTTTAATGTCATGTTTGGAAAAATTGTGTAAAGAACTACCCTGGTCTTTGCCCTCTCTTACGTCATTCCTGTCCCACCTTGGCTGGATAAAATTCAACTTTTGTCACCCTCCCTTGACGGGAGGGCGGGGTATCCATCCGGGGGATGGGTCGGATGAAAGGGAGAGCGATTTCTATTCCGTCCTCCCCAACAAGCAGTGCAGGGGCGGGCGTGTAAATCCTATTCATTTCCATAGAAAACTCGCCGGTGTTACACTTCTGCGTCATCCCCCTTACATAAGGGGGATACAAGGGAGTTACTTCGCCCCGTTATTGTATTCAACTCACCCAATCCTTGTCCTTTCCCCTGCGGTTTGCTATACAAAACTCATGGACACTCAACTTCCCCAACCAGTATCCGAACTCATAGAACGGTTTGAAATAAACCAGCAATCTTTTGTCCAGTACCAAAGGCTAACCCCTGTACTTTAAGGAGGATAAGATGAAAAAGCATTTAACTTTCTTATCGATATTTTTACTCGTTATTCTTTTAATAACAGGATGCTCCGGCAAGAATGGAACTAATGCTATCGCAGGCAAAAACTTCCCCGTTATCAATAGCATTAGTGCTGCACCGAGCGTAGTGGTACCTGGAGGGACTGCAACGGCGGTGGTCGCTGCTTACGATCCTGCCGGTAATACGCTCAGCTATACATGGACAGCAACAACCGGCTGGTTAATCTCAGGATACGGAACCACAGCAACGGTAATGGCACCATCAACTTATCATACCATTGGTTATATAACAGCAACTGTGAACGATAGCGTTGGCATGGCGGTTACAGGCACAGTGGTGTTAAGCACAACATCGCAGCTAATCACACATACTTATCCTGTAGGAGCAACCCCATGGGGCATAGCCATAGACAGTTCTGACAATATCTGGGTTGCGTATTCTGGCACAAATACTGTGACCAAATTAAATCCTTCAGGTGCAGTTATTGGAACTTATACTACTGGCAATTGCCCCAATGGCATAGCAATAGATAGCTCCGGTAATGCATGGATTACCAATGCCTGCGATAATACCGTAACCGAGTTAAGCCCTCAAGGTGTAACCTTGGGTACTGATACTGTAGGCAGTGTTCCCCACGGTATAACTATAGATAATTCTGGCAACGTATGGGTGGTTAATACAAATAGTAACACCGTAACTAAGCTCTCATCTACCGGCATTACCATCGGAACTTATGGTACAGGGGGTTCGCCTTACGGTATAGCCATAGATGCGAATGGTAATGTCTTGGTCACGGGCAATAATATAACCAAATTAAGTTCTGCTGGTATCACTTTGAGTACTTATGCCGTAGGTGGCGGACCCGGTATCGCAATAGATAGTAAAGGCAATATCTGGGTTGTTAGTAATGAAGGCAGCAATAGTGTAACCGAATTAAATCCTGCCGGTTTAACTATAGGAACATATACTGTAGGCGCTTATCCTATGGGCATAGCCATAGACAGTTCTGACAATATCTGGGTTACTAATAGTGATGCTGCGTTTGCTATTGGGGATAGCGGCAACACTGTAACCGAATTGAGCCCTACAGGTTCAACGATAGGGTTTTATCCAGTAGGAATAGGTCCTTGGGGAATTGCCGTAGATCATACTGGTAGTGTGTGGGTAACAAATGCCTACGATAATACAATAAGCGAGTTATTTGCTATTACTACAGGTCCTCAATATTTTCCCTGCACGGGTCCAGAATTCTCAGGTGGAGGAAACTGGTAATAGATTATCGAGAGACCAGAGAGCAATCAGAGTTCTGTTTCAATCATTGTTTTAATTGGACATTTTTTCCCCCGTTCCCCGTCTCGTCTCCTCTTACAGGTACCAATCCGGGGGATGGGTAGGGAGGCTGATTCCTTTCCCGTCCCCTCTAAAAAGAGAGGAGACAGGGGTGTGTTCTTAATCCCCCATGTTAATGGGAAGAAAGGAGTTGGTACGGTATCAAACAAACCAATAGTCATTTGTCCAAAGTCAAGGGCTGATTCCTATACTTTGCAGAAAGAAGATAATACCATTTCACGTTTCAAGGGCTGACGCCATTGCTCCCCAGAACTTACCAAAGGGTGGGGGCAAATTGCCACCCCCCTTTTAGTTAATACTGGGATAGCTTCATTTATTTCAGCTTTCTACCGTTATCTTAAATGGGACAATGATCCTCCTGGAGAATTTAAAAAATATAAGAAAATGGGAGAGAAGAAAGTTTTTTGGGGAATTGAAATAACTGTTACTGAAAAGGAAGATCAGGTATTAATAGAAAAACCAATACCTGGCGTAAATAGTGAGATTTGAGAAAATAGGGTGCTGTTCACCTATAATTTAGGCAGCTTTGGGTACTTATTCTTGGAATGAGCGGTTGAGGTCTTGCTTCCCCGTCATCTTATTTTTCTCACCCATCCCTTGTCCTTTCCCCTGCGGTTTGCTA
>DAHXOM010000098.1 GCA_027364825.1 bacterium
ATAAAAACCCTTTATGAAAAAAATTTATACTTCATTAGTTTTATTTATTGCCACGGGTATGTTTGCCGGATACATACCTTTTGCACCGGGCACATTCGGCAGCATGATAGGAGCGGTTATTTATTATGCAGCATCAAAATACCTTCATATTTATCAGCTGGTTATTCTGTTAATCGGGATGTACCTCCTCGGAACTTTTACTGCGGGCAAGGCAGAGAAGATCCTGAATGAGCAGGACAGCGGCAAAATAGTGGTAGATGAAATTATCGGCATGTATGTTACGATGTTTTTCATACCCGCGAGTTTTGCAAACATCCTGATTGGTTTCATATGCTTCAGGGCACTCGACATCATCAAGCCGTACCCTATATCATACCTTGATACACATGTTCACGGAGGAACAGGGATTATGCTTGATGATGTTGCCGCAGGTATCCCTGCAAATATCCTTACCCGTATCGTAATCTTTCTCCTGGCGATAGTATAAATATGATAAGGGCGTTTATTGCAATACCCATTGAAGATGCTGCACGATTTGCTATACTAAAGATTATCGATGCACTTAAATCATCTCCGGGCACCAACGGAGGAGATGTAACATGGGTTGCAAAAGAGAACATGCATCTCACGCTCCAGTTCCTCGGTAATATAGATCAGCAACAGGTAAAGAGGGTAAAAGAAGCAATGGACGAGATCAAGGGCATAAAAGCATTCCGGATGGATCTTCAGCATATTGGTGCATTCCCATCTATTGCAAGACCAAGGGTTTTGTGGATAGGTATAAAGCAACAGGAACAGGTAAAGGAATTGTTCGATACAATCGAAGCATCCATAGGCGACCTTCATAAGGAAGACAGGCCATTTTCTGCACATATAACCATGGGACGTGTTCATGGGGTATTGGACAATCAAGGGCTTGAAAAAAATAAGAAGATATGGGATGATAAAATTATAAGCAGCTCTGTTGTTGACAGGGTAGTACTATTCCAAAGTATACTAAGTCCCGGAGGCGCTGCTTACCGCTCATTATATACTGTAGACCTGAAAAAGGAGGTAGTATGACAGTTATTGACTCTCAGAGTAAAAAGAAGGCTCTTGATATGGCTCTTGCAAATATTGAAAAACAATTCGGCAAGGGCAGTATCATGAAGCTTGGTACAACAGGGGCTATTGTTGATACCCCTGTTATACCAACAGGCTCACTCGGCCTTGATATAGCACTCGGTGTCGGCGGCATCCCCAAAGGCAGGGTTGTTGAAATCTTCGGTCCCGAATCATCCGGCAAAACGACCCTTACACTTCACATCATTGCAGAGGCACAAAAAGCGGGCGGCGTCGCAGCCTTCATTGATGCAGAGCATGCCCTTGATATCAATTATGCACGAAAGCTCGGTGTGAATATCGATGAACTGCTCGTGTCACAGCCTGATTCCGGGGAACAGGCACTGGAGATAACGGATACGCTTGTCCGGAGCGGCGCTATCGACATCATTGTCATAGACTCTGTTGCAGCGCTGGTACCGAAATCAGAGCTCGAAGGAGATATGGGTGATGCACAGATGGGCGCCCAGGCAAGGCTCATGTCTCAGGCCCTGCGCAAGCTCACCGCGAATATAAGTAAGACCCAGACAACCGTTATTTTTACAAACCAGATAAGGATGAAGATCGGGGTATTTTTCGGAAACCCGGAGACAACAACAGGCGGGAATGCCCTGAAGTTCTATGCATCGGTGCGGATAGATATACGGCGGGTCAACAATATAAAAGAAGGCGACTCGATAATAGGAACCAGGACCAAGGTAAAGATAGTAAAGAACAAGGTGGCCCCCCCGTTCAGGGAGAGCGAATTTGATATATATTACGGGGAAGGCGTTTCAAAGATCGGCGAGATCATTGACATTGGAACAGAGATAAAGGCAATAGATAAGAGCGGAGCATGGTATACCTTTAACAACGAACGTATCGGACAGGGCAGGGACAACACGAGATTGTTCTTGAAAGAACACCCCGAGATATGCGAAAAAATAGAGGAAAAGATAAAACAGCATTTCGGTCTTATAAAAAATGAAAAGGCACAAAAAAGGGAACAGGAGAAGGCTTAGATGGAATTAAATGACATCCTTAAGGTTGCAACCAAGGCAAACGCATCCGATATACATTTAAAGGCAGGTCTGCCCCCTATATTCAGGATAAACGGTTCGCTGGTGCCCTATAAGGA
>DAHXOM010000100.1 GCA_027364825.1 bacterium
ACATCGTCACCCCGCGCGGATACAAGGGGAAGAGGTTCTAAAGACTTTTAGCTTTACAACTGCTGCTTTAATACCTATAATTCCGTGGTAAGTATAAAAAACAAACAAAGGAGGATAATATGGCAAAGGTAAATCTGGGTGGCGTTGAATTGGAGATCGATGAAGATGGGTTTATCGTAGATCCCAATGTATGGAACGAAAAAGTGGCGCAAGCACTTGCTTCAACAGAAGATGTGCCAAATATGACCGAAGAGCACTGGAAGGTTGTTAAATATCTGAGAGATTACTATCAGAAATACAATATAGCTCCAATGATTAGGAAAATGTGCAAGGATACACAGGTGGATCTCAAGCACATGTACGAATTATTTCCAACAGGGCCGGCCAAAGGTGCATGTAAGATTGCAGGGCTGCCGAAACCCACGGGTTGCGTATAATAAAAACAAGTAACCTATAACACTATTGATAACAGGCAGAGGGCCTTTCGTACGTTTGGTGTATCACGAGATTAAGAGTTGTAGTCCTGTCATTGCGAGTTACGGGTTAAGCCTCGCAATGACAGATGACCTTGCGTGCTTGATTCAAGCCTTTCCTGTAAATGTAAGGTGTGTGGGATTATATGAAACTAATAAACATCTTATCGGAAAAAAAGGAAATTGTACTGAAGAAATGGTTTGATAAGATTGCAGCATCATATCCTGTAAATGCTCCGTCTTTTCTGAAAAATCAAAAAAACCAGTTTGCGAATCCTGTTGGATATACAATAGAAGAAACAATAGAAGCTGTCCTTGACGTTTTGATCAACGAAGGAACGGATAAAAAGGCACAAGAATTCCTCGATAGGTTTGTACAGGTAAGGGCGGTTCAGGATTTTACGCCGTCCAGGGCAGTCGATTTCCTTTTTATGCTGAAACAACTCATGAAAGACGAATTGAAAGATGAACTTCAGGAAAAGGGCATGTATGAAGAGTTCCTGCTCATGGAATCCAGAATTGACCGTATGGTACTCGCCTCTTTTGAGAGTTACCTGAAGTACCGGGAAAAAATTTACGAGTTGCGGGTAAATGAATTCAAAAATATGGCGTTCAGATTACTGGAAAGGGCGAATCTTACGTTTGAGTTTAAAGATGACGACCCGGCTTTTGAAAAAGATGTTTCAGATAGCGATAATGTGAAGTGAGGTAATGGTACATGAAACTTTTAGTTGCTTTCATTTCAGTGTTGGTACTTGTTGCAATCCCTTATCTTGGGATTACGTATGCCGGCATGTCCTCAGTGTTCGGCATCATAGTACCGTATGCTGCAGTTATTATATTTATTCTCGGTTTTGTTTATCGTATAATAAAATGGGCACGATCTCCTGTCCCGTTCCGGATACCAACGACCTGTGGTCAGGAAAAATCCCTTCCATGGATCAAGCAGAATAAACTCGATAATCCGTCAAGTACAACCGGTGTTGTGGGCAGAATGGTGCTTGAGGTCCTTTTCTTCCGCTCCCTATTCAGGAACACGAAAACAGAGTTGCGTGACGGTCCCAGCCTTGCGTACGCTTCAAGCGGGTGGCTATGGCTTGCAGCGATCGCATTCCATTGGTCATTTCTTATCATCCTGATACGGCATTTTAGGTTATTTTCTGTGCCGGTACCCTACTTTATCAACGTACTTGAAAATGTGGATGGATTTTTACAAATAGGAATTCCAACACTCTATATAACGGACGTCCTCCTGCTTGCGGCTGTGCTATACTTATTTATAAGAAGGATTGCAATACCACAGGTGAGGTACATTTCCCTTGTATCGGATTACTTCCCTCTGTTTTTAATATTCGGCATCGGTCTGACCGGTGTTTTAATGAGGTATTTTTACAGGGTAAATGTTATCGGTGTTAAAGAACTTGTTATGGGGTTGATAGCACTCAAGCCGAATGTTCCGGCTGATATTGGAAGTTTATTTTTTATACACCTGTTTTTGATCTCCGCGCTGTTTGCATATCTTCCCTTCAGTAAGCTCATGCACATGGGCGGTGTTTTCTTCAGTCCTACAAGAAATCTGGCAAACAACAACAGGATGGTACGGCACATCAACCCGTGGAACTATCCGGTTCATGTCCACACCTACGCAGAGTATGAAGACGATTTCCGGGACAAGATGAAGTCTGTTGGGTTACCGGTCGAAAAGGAGTAGATATGCCAAACGAATCAAAATCAGATGAACTGAAACAAGATGAGCTTGTTAAGATAGATTATAAACCGCCGAAAAAAGACTGGATGGACACGCCTGTTCATTTCAGACACGGCACCTATATCTATCCTGCAAAGGCAAAAAACCTTACCTACCTCGGCCTCCCGAATCCAAGGGAATGGAGCCCTGCAGACGAGGATTGGAAATTACCGGACAACTGGAAAGATATAATTCTGAACGGTATGAAGGAACGCCTTGATAAATACCGTTCTTTCAAGGTTTTTATGGATATTTGTGTGAGATGCGGAGCCTGTGCGGATAAATGTCACTTCTTCATAGGAGGAGGGGACCCCAAGAACATGCCCGTGCTCAGAGCTGAACTGATCCGGTCTGTTTATAAGGGAAACTTTACAGCAGCAGGCAAGATCCTGGGCAGGCTGAACGGCGCACGGGGGCTTACCAAGGATGTAATTAAAGAGTGGTTCTATTACTTTTATCAGTGTACCGAGTGCAGGAGATGTTCTGTTTTCTGTCCCTATGGTATTGATACGGCAGAGATAACCATGATGGGGAGAGAACTCCTGACCTTGCTCGGATGCAACGTAAACTGGGTTATCGAGCCTGTTGCAAACTGCTACAGAACAGGGAACCATCTCGGCATCCAGCCGCATGCGCTCAAAGACATGTTTGAAATGCTGCTGGATGATATTCAGGACAGGACCGGTGTCAAGATCGAGCCGACGTTTAACAGGAAAGGAGCGGAGATTCTTTTTGTCACGCCATCCGCTGATTATTTCGCGGACCCTGGTATTTATACCTGCATGGGCTATCTTATGCTGTTCCATGAACTCGGCCTTGATTATACGTGGAGCACGTATGCATCTGAAGGTGGAAACTTCGGTTTATTTACATCACACGAGATGATCAAAAGGCTCAATGCCAAAATTTATGCAGAGGCAAAGCGTCTTGGTGTAAAATGGATAATCGGCGGGGAATGCGGACATATGTGGCGGGTTATGCATCAGTATATGGATACGATGAACGGCCCGGCGGATTTTCTCGAAGAGCCTGTTTCCCCTATCACAGGGACAAGATTTGAGAACGCAAAATCAACAAAGATGGTCCATATAACGGAATTTACAGCTGACCTTATTAAAAATAACAAGTTAAAATTGGATCCCGGCAGAAACGATAAGCTAAGAATAACATTTCACGATTCATGCAATCCTGCAAGGGCAATGGGTATTCTGGAAGAACCCCGTTACATCATAAAGAATGTCTGTAACAATTTCTTCGAGATGCCGGAAAACACGATACGGGAACAAACATTCTGCTGTGCAGGAGGTGCGGGACTGGGTACGGATGAGATGATGGAGATAAGAATGAGAGGCGGTATGCCCCGTGCGAATGCCGTAAAACATGTGCATGATAAACACGGGGTAAACAGACTCACCTGTATGTGTGCCATCGACCGGGCGACACTGTCAACACTTATGGAGTACTGGGTGCCGGATGTAAAGGTTACCGGGATTCATGAGCTTGTCGCGAATGCCCTGGTTATGAAGGGCGAGAAAGAGCGGGTGGTTGATATACGCGGTGAAGCGCTGAAAGAAAAGAAAGGTGAAGACAATGTACGATAGCGGTAAGATTATTACGGGTCTCGTTCTATTTGTCGGTCTGGTAACATTGCCTTTCTGGTACAGTATAGGAAAGGCACAGGTTAAGCCTGATCCAAGCCTGAATACGCCGGTGATTAATCAGATGAAGGTGAAACACTGTATTGAATCTAAACAATTCATGATAGATAATCATATGGAATTACTCAATGACTGGCGAAACGCAGTTGTACGGGACAACAAGACTCTCTATGTCAGTACCACCGGGCAGTCCTTTACCATGAGCCTGGAAGTCACTTGTTTCCATTGTCATTCGAACGAAAAACAATTCTGCAACCAGTGTCATAGTTATGTAAATATACAACCTTATTGCTGGGAATGCCATGTTAAGCCGGCGGAGGAGATAGCCAATGGACATTGATAAAAGACAATTTCTTAAAATACTGGGAATTTCAAGCGCTCTGTGGGTAGGCAGCAGGTTTGCGGGCGGCATTTCCTCTCTATTCGGAATTGGCGACAAATTCGACACGAAGGCGCTTGCAGATGCAGGGTTCGAAATCAGCAAGACACTGCCCGACCCAAAGGCTTTAACAGCAAAGCAATGGGCAATAGCTATCGATATCCGTCAGTTCAAGACAGCGGATGATTATAAAAAATGTATCATGGTATGCGATAAGATCCACAATATCCCGGACATTTCCACGAAACAGGATATCAAGTGGATATGGGAGGAACCATACAATGCCGCTTTCCCGGAGCAGCACAACAACTATATGGGAGGACAATTAAAAGACAAGCCCGTAATCTTGATGTGCAATCAATGCGAATTCCCTCCCTGTGTAAGGGTATGCCCGACGGGTGCGACGTTTAAAAGGCAGGACGGTATTGTTATGATGGACTACCATCGGTGTATCGGATGCCGGTACTGTATGGCCGGATGCCCGTATGGCTCGAGGAGTTTTAATTTCCAGGACCCAAGACCTTTTCTCAAAAAGATCGATCCTGAATATCCTACAAGGACAAAAGGCGTTGTCGAGAAGTGCGATTTTTGTGCGGAAAGGCTTGATAAGGGATTGATGCCTGCATGTGTCGAGGCGTCCAATGGCGCTATGGTCTTCGGGGATTTGAGAGATCCCGGTTCGGATATAAGAAAGATTTTAAGCAGTAACTTCAGTATAAGGCGTAAGCCCGAACTCGGGACCCAGCCGAATGTGTTCTATCTAATATGAGGTGGCAGTTATGATTGAAAAGGCGTTCAACGGAAGTAAGAAATACTGGATATGGCTGATATTTTTGGCGGCCCTTTTAGGGTTCTGTTTCCACTTTTACCTTATACAGTTAAACGAAGGATTAAAAATCACAGGCATGAGCAGGAATGTATCGTGGGGACTTTATATTGCCCAGTTTACCTATCTTGTCGGTGTTGCTGCATCAGCGGTTATGCTGGTCATTCCTTATTACCTTCATCACTATAAAGCCTTTTCAAGGATGATGATTCTTGGAGAGTTCATGGCCATTGCAGCGGTTACGATGTGTATGCTTTTCATCTTTGTCGATCTCGGTCAGCCCATGAGGGTCATGAATGTAATCCTGTACCCTCAACTTCACTCTGTGATGTTCTGGGATATGACGGTTTTATCAGGGTATCTGGTCCTCAATTTGTTGATAGGATGGACCACACTTGAGGCCGAGAGGAAGGATGTTGCACCACCGTCATGGGTAAAGCCGCTGATCTATTTATCCGTGGTATGGGCAATCAGTATTCATACGGTAACGGCATTCCTCTACGCAGGGCTTCCCGGCAGGCCGTACTGGTTGTCTGCGATCATGGCAGCCCGCTTTCTTGCAGGTGCTTTCTGTTCAGGGCCTGCAATATTGCTTTTGCTTGTGTTTCTTGTGCAGAAGTTTGTGAAATACAGGGTGGGCGAAGAGTCCATACAGGCACTCTCAAAGATTGTTGCTTATGCAATGAGTGCAAACGTATTCTTTTTATTGCTCGAGATATTTACGGCTTTCTACAGCCATATACCTGATGACACGGATGTATTCAGGTATCTTTTCGTCGGTCTTGATGGAAATACCTCGCTTGTACCGGCTATGTGGGTATCTGCAGGGCTCGCCATCGTATCTCTTGCTATTTTGATCCCTCCGCAATTACGTAACAACAAGAAACTTTTAACGGTAGCGTTAATTGCGCTTGTTGTCTCTACATGGATAGACAAAGGCTTTAGCCTGATAGCAGCCGGGTTTGTTCCTAACCCGTTTGGCAGGGTAACAACATACCTTCCTACATTTCCCGAGATTATGATTGTACTCGGCGTTTACACCATAGGCCTTCTTATCCTGACCATACTGTGGAAGGTGGCTGTCTCGGTAAAAGAAAAGACCGCGGCATGATATCCGGAAAATTCCTAATACACAAAGGTTTGCTTTTGCAGACCTAAAATCCCCTCCGCACCCGGATTCCCCCAAGTCCGGGTGCACATCTTTGACCCGAACAATGCATTTTACGGGTAAACCCGATGAGCCATTCCAAAGGAGAATGAGCCCATGAATGAAGCTTCCAACCAACTTTCTTATTTCCAAATGCAATTATTTGGATTATAAAAGGGCAAGAGGGAGATATAGTACATGAAGCCATTTGTTTTTAAGCAATGCACCAATATACTCAGGTCAGCACAGAGGAGGGCCGGTACGATCAGAGAACTGCTCCATGGGATCAAAGAAGTAAGTGATGCCTCTGTCTTTCATCATACCTATAAATATTTTTTAAAGGGACATATCCTTGAATACACCAATGACTTTGCACAATGGGTTGGTGAAAGCCTTGAAGAACATACGCTTGCGGAACATCTTTCGAATGTGGACCCTTATGACTTCAATAAAACAACCGCATTGAGAGAAAAAATAGTGTGGGTAATCGATGATTATCTGGCACACTTCCCGGCACCGAGACCGGCCATGAAAGGCAACGAGTTTTATTTCAATGAATCGGTAACCATCGTCTTTCCGACAGGTATTGTAGCGCACAACCTTGCCGAATTTTTACAGGCGTTAAAATACGTTGATAATAGCTCCCTTTATTACCACTTCTATGAAGGAAGGATCCACGGCATCCTCGGACCGGATGATTTCTCCCTGTGGTTGAAAGAAGAATTAGGGGAAACAGAACTTTCCGAAAAACTCATTCACATAGACCCATTTATGTATGATATGGAGGGCATGAGAAGGCTTATTGTTCAGATGGTCGAACAGAAGGTGCAAAAGGATATGGAGACACTTTAAATGCTGAAACTCTCAGATTACTCGGGTATATCCCCAAAATCGGACCTCCAGCTTATTTATAGGCTCGCTGATAAACTTTCATCCAGGCAATTTCTTCATATAAACTCTACCAAGGCAGGCGGCGGCGTAGCCGAGATACTCAACAGGATGACCCCGCTGCTCAGTGGTCTCGGTATCGTGGTACGATGGGAGGTCATCCAGGGGGATCAAAGATTTTTTAC